>NZ_SJOC01000014.1:0-102123 GCF_004331195.1 Acinetobacter sp. ANC 4216
AAGCTGTTCAATCGGCTGGTTTAACTGGCTAAAAGAAATCTTGTCATTATTCAGGAATCGCCAGACTGCTTGTGTCGTTGCGAAACTCGACTTTTGGGCAGAAGCCAGGTCTTTGATTGCGGGAGCAAGTGAAGCGAGAGGATTCATATTGAGCTTTACAAGGCTGTTATAGCGTTTAACCAGACGCTGATCTAAGCCAGAGATGTTAAATTGAAGAGCATGCTCTTCAATTTAACGCAAAGCTCGGGATTTGTGTAGATACCTATGCCTTTTAGGAGAGGGAACTCCTTCTCCCTCTGGGATGAGGAATATATTCCGCAAGGGGATGAGGGACTTAAAACGTCGACAATCCGCTCCATTCCATAAAACGGTAAATTCCATATTTCAGTTTCGATTCATCTGCATATTGCCTGTAATCCACACTCATGTTTTTACCATTCAAGTTGGACCAAGCCGTATCAAAATAAGCCTGAGCATCGGTAAATACTGCTGCCTGCGATGAACCAACCACACGTAAATTGGTTTCCAGATTATAGTTTTTAATGTTTCGTGCAGTAAAATTGGCTGAACCCAAAATCATTTCAGATTGCTGTGCATTTGATTTAGTAATCATCTTGCTATGACATTGTTCACCCTGAGTGTTGCACCAGCGCACCGGCACACCTGCAGCATTGAGTTCAGAAGCCACTTGCCGGTTAGGAATCCCATTTTTCTTACGCCCAAATGCGTCCTTATTCGGATCGAGCAATACACGGACTTTTACCCCACGCTCATGTGCAGCCATCAGGGCTTTGACAATATGCCGTTCAGACAAATAGAACATGGCCAAATCAATCCGCTCTTTGGGCTTGGCCGTTTCAATCAGTTTGAGTGTTGCATCGTAAATCGCTTTTTCAGTCAGCACCTGAACCTGGGGTAAAGACCGATCACCCTCAAACTCACCAATAATGACCATTGGAATGTCAGCTTTGGACATCCGGCCTACAGCCTGTTCAGTCTTTAATACATCAATGGCTGTATTGCCCATTACCAGCAAAGCCACATTAGAATGACGTGAACTGCCATCATGCGGATTGGCTGAAGTCACCAAAGCTTTCCAGCCCTGAGCCGTATCCACCACCAGAGTTTTACGGTGATTGGCCTTAAAATTAAACAGATTAAAATAACTGCGCAGGGTAATTTTTTCCTGACCAAACGGATTGGCGAGCCAGCCTTTTTCAGGATTATTGCCGGCATCCTGACAACAGAGATACCAGAAACCAGACCATAAGGGATTGGATGCACGCAGCGGTCGTAAATCCGTTTCAATCACATCAATGCCTGCATTGCGTAACTGACGGTAATGCTCGGGTGCAAGCCCTCCATAGACTGAATTAATCGGGTCGGTAATGACCCTGATTTCAATATTTGGCTGCACACCGCGTTTTAAAATCAAGGCATCCGTAAGTTGTTGTGCCAATGTCTGATGCGCTCGTGTCGATTCGCCCACTTCGCTATTGAACAAGAACATGTCCAGTACAATGGTGGTTTGCGCTTCATCAATCAACTTTAACATTTCATTAAAAATATGATGGTCTTGCTGCTGTTTTCCAGTTGCATCCAGATAGGTTTGATCAGCAATAAACTTCACCTCGGCATGACGTAACTTACCGGTAAAATTCAGGCCTTCAGGCAAAGGTTTATAAGTATGATAAATGGCCGATGAGAGATATCCCAAAGCCAGCAAACCGACGATCACGCTGACATAACGACGGCGTGACCAATTCAGTTTCTGATGAATTCGTTGAAAAATACGCATAACAAAAAACCTAGTCCAATGTCATCAGACTAGGTTTTATTGCTTGATTTATCAAGAGGATTTCTGTTTCACCTGCTTGAATCAACCCCTCCCGGGATCACTTTTGTCTAGAAATCGAATTCCAGACCAACAGTAAAGTTGCGTCCCACCTGCGGAATATTCGACAGGAATGAAGCGTGTGAATAGACTTGATCATCCAGCAGGTTATTGGCTTTAAAGTAGACACGGTAATCATTACGATCTTTCATCTGGCCCGCATAAGACAGCCCCAGATTCAGCATGTTGTAGCCGTTGGTTTCCTGTTCATAGCTGGCAATTTTGTCTTGCTTAAAGACATGGTAAAACTCAGCCAGACCGGACCAGTGGTCATCAAAACTTGCATCCACTTTGCTCCCTAGACGGCCTGCCGGAACACGGGGTGCATTTTCACCGTCAATTTTGCCGCGGACATAGTCGCCAAACACACTGAGCTTATACATGTCATTGATCTGATAACCGGCTTGTGCTTCTGTACCATAGAATGTGGCTTTGTCTTGGGTGTAGTTGATACCACGTAAGTTGCCTTGTTCTGCAACCGTAGCCCCATAAATATAATCATTAAACCAGTTATGATAAATATGCACGTGATAGTCGAGTTTATCGCCTTCATAATGCAGGCCCAGTTCCAGATTGTTGGAGCGTTCCTTATCCAGATCCGGATTACCGACTTCATAAGTATTCGTGGCAAAATGCATGCCATCTGCATAGAGTTCCTGAGCGAGCGGTAAACGCTGCTGATGTGAACTCACCAATGACAGTTTATAGTTTGGTGCAAATTCCCAGTTTGCAGCTGCAGAAGCCGATACACCTGTGCCTGAATAATCTTTTTGCTCAGACTCTACTTCAATTTTCTGATGTTCAACACGCGCACCTAGCTCCACATGTACATCACCCAGCTGTTTATGCTCCAAGGCAAACAGACTGTATTTTTCAGTTTTTGTGTTCGGCATCACCACACTTGAGCCATGGACATGATGCTCTGCATCATTTTCATCACCCTCTTCATGTTCGTCATGTTCGGACGCAGCAAGATCAATCTTTTGCTGACTATACTGCGTTCCAATCACGCCCTCCCAGCCAGCGACAGGCACATGTACCAGCTCCAAACGGCCATCATAACCTTTACTCTTGAAGTTACTGATGACTTCATTTTCTTCAAGCTCATCATGCTCGTAATCGGTAAAGCTGGCATGGGCACGCAGTTTCTCGAAACCGGCAAAAGGCTGTTCCAGCTCGGTACGCACCTCATAACGCTCAGATTTTAAATCTACCCATGGTCCGCCATGTTCTTCTTCATGTGCTGGTGCATTTGGATCTGGCTCTGGACAACCGTGAAAATGATCGCCATGCAGTACACAACCATGATATTCATGGCTATGCCCCGGCAGACCATATTCATCCTGTCGGTTGCTATAGGATAAACCGACAAAGCCACGATCATGAATCCATGAACCACCAATATTCACGGCCTGGCTTTCAGCAAAAGTATTCGCGACTCGGCGTTCTTTTTCTAATTCCCCTTCATGTTCATGAAAATAATCCGGCGCAAAATAGTCATTGGCTTTACGTTTCGAACCTTCTACACGTAAAGCAAAGTTTTCACCAATACCCGCTGTTACACCAGCACTCGCTAATTTTTCATCACTGCCTGAGTTATAACGTAGGCCTGCTGTGCCTTCTAAGCCATCTTCAGGCATTTGTGTCGGAATTTTCTGGTCAGTGACATTGACCAGTCCACCCACTGTTCCTGTTCCATACAGTAAGGTCGATGGTCCACGAATAATCTCAACCTGTTTTGCCAGAATCGGATCAACAATGACGGCATGGTCTGGTGAAAGCGTAGAGACATCCGCCGTTTCAGAGGCATGTTGCAAGATTTTCACTCGTGGACCGTCCTGACCACGAATCACCGGACGGCTGGAACCTGAACCATACTGGTTTGAAGATACCCCCAGCTCACCTGCCAAAGCATCACCAATAGTCGTACCACCTTCGGCAAGCTTTTTATGATCAATCACTTGATCGGCAACTGCAAAATCTGCAGCCGACTGTACCAAGGGATGTGCCTGCAATTTGATGGTGGAGAGTTGTTGAGTTTGACGCTCTTCATCAGCAAAAACAGCAGGTGCAATGACGGCAAAAATAGAAAGTGTAATTAAATTCTTATGAAGAAGCATGGAACGGACTCAAGACTGCAATTTCTGAATATTGTTATAATATAACATTTCATTTTTTTTGCAATAAAACATTTCTTCCACATACTTAGACTAAACTGTAGTGCTTTCCTAATAAAAGCTGAATCCTGTTTAAAACGACAATTCCATAATTTGAATTGCAGGCTTATTTCGATGATTCAATTGGTATGCACATAACGAAGCATAGATTCCACTTAAGAAGCCTGAAATACTCCGGGCTTTACTCGTCACTAAATAGTATTGCCTTTCAATAGGCTAAATAACGTTCATATTTTATTACACTGTTTTAAGTGATATTTATCTGATACAGACAGTTGAACAGACTTCATGTTCTTTCAATGATAGGTGATTAAATTAATACCTTGATTCTTTAATCTATTTTTTACGTCTTGGCTGATATAGCCATGATCTGCATAGAGTTTTGCTTGTAAACCATTAACGAGCTATTCAACCATGTTAATAGCCACTTTGTATGCCCATTCGATAAAGCTGTACGGACAATCTCGCCTGACTGACTCATGATGACATGCAGCTTACAACCAAAAAACCAGTGCATTGAGCTGTTACCTCGAGATACAATGTTGGTTAATGATCTATGGCGTTGAATCCATTGATTTTTACAGACAGGTAGTGTGGTTGACTCAATCCATAAATATTGGCTCTGTTGCACTTTTATTAAGGTGCGATGTAAAGCATGGAGTGCCAGTTGATGCATATTGATGAGGTGAATCATACGTTGGAACAAGGTACGCTTTTAAATAGATGCTTTTTACTTTATCTCTTGTGGTAGTTGTGATTGGTACAATGCTACAGATTTATAGCGATTATCTACTTAGGAAAATTCTAATATCCAACATTTATGGGAGCTCACTGACCATCCAACCTTATGGATTAGACTAGTTTTTACAGTCTACAGTATCGTCTATATCAAAAATTTATTTACTTTCCCCGTAATCCAATATGATTTAGGCATTTAAAATTTTTACTCCACTATTAAATTCTTTATAGGTATTGTACTTGCAGTACTTTTCAGCACAACCATACCTCATTTATCATAAGCTAAATCATGCTCTACCCTGTATTCCAAAATAAAAAACAACTTATTGAATTAAATAAATTTTTATTAAAAAACCCAAATAAAAAAACAAATGATTGAATTAGATTAGAAAACAGTTAAAATATTTTTTTTTAACTAAAATCATACGATGTTTCACTCTAAATTTTTTGATTCTGAAAATTTTATATATTTTTTCACTACAGCTATTTATGTAATTTTTTTCTTTAATTTAACAATAAATGATGGTTCTGACAGATCTTTACTTAAATTTTTTGCATTTTTAGCAATCTTATTTTTTTTTACAAAAAAAATTAAAATTCACACCAACCTATATTTTATTTTAATTACAATTACCCCATTTTTATTTATTAGCTTAAATGAAATTATAATAAATAAAAATATTATTCCCAGCAACCAATTAGCATGGTTTTCGCACACCTCTGAGCTATATAAATTCCAATTTATATACACACTATTTTTTCTTTTTTTACCGGCCCTAATCTTAAATACAAAATTCTGCAGTGAAGTTTTCTTTAAAATAATTAATATCACTGTACTAATATCAATTCCATTTAATATTTATATAAATTTAAGTTCTAATTTCGATAGAGATTTAATTGCCAAAGAACTTAATCCTGTCATTCTTTATGATTATTCTTTAATAGCTATCAGTTTATTAACATTCTGTTATGGATTCTATAAAAAAAATAAAACAGCGTATATTTTTATATTTTTAAGCTTGATTAATATTTTATTAATTTGTCTTCATGGCACGAGAGGTGCATGGCTAGGTATACCAATTATATTTCTTATAGTTTTTATTATTTTTTACAAGAAAAATTTTTTAAAAATTCTAACAATTTTTGGTGTAAGTTTACTATTAATAGCAATAGTCCTGATGATACCTAACAATCCAATACAAACGAGACTACAAGCACTTAAATCAGATGAGTATAATATTGTACACAATCAGAATTATAATACCAGTGTGGGTACTCGATTATCCCTTTGGGAACTTTCTCTAGAAAAATTCAAAGAAGCCCCGCTTACTGGAATCGGAATTGTACAGTTTAAAGAAGATATATGTGAATTAAACCGACAAGGAAAAATTGGAGAATGTACAATACATGCCCATAATATTTTCTTTCAAATTCTAGCGACACAGGGACTGTTAGGAATTTTAGCTTTATTAACTCTGCTGCTCCTTCCTCTTCAGTTTTTTATACAATCGCTCAGAAAAAATTCGAACAATGAAGAGATAAGACTTCTATGCTGTGCAGGGATTTCTTTTATTGTTTATATCATTATCTGTGGCTTAACTGACTTTTATTTTTATGCTCCACGTCAAACTATACTTTATTATCTTGTAATATTTACTTTAATGTCTCTAATCCTAAAAAATCTCCAACATGAATCCTCAAATCGTTTGCAGAAAGTAAGTGGGGGAGAATTTAACAATGTGAATCCTTGTGAGGAAATTGATAAAGAGGCATAATTCAACACTCGAAAAAAGCGGTACGCTGTTTACGTATACGCTGACCTTAACCCATATAGTTGGATTTTTTACGCTATGATGCGAACTCATTACTGCGGCTCATTAACTGAAGCCCAAATTGACCAAACCGTAACATTATGCGGTTGGGTTCACCGTCGCCGTGACCACGGTGGTGTTATCTTCCTGGACATGCGTGACCGTGACGGTCTGGTTCAGGTGGTGATCGATCCAGATACCCCGGAAGCATTCTCAACTGCTGACAAGGCACGTTCTGAATTCGTATTAAAAATCACAGGTCGTGTACGTCGCCGTTATGAAGGCACAGAAAATGCCAACATGGTGAGTGGTCAAATCGAAGTTTTAGCAAAAGACATCGAAGTTCTTGCTACTTCAGAAACTCCTCCTTTCCCATTGAATGACGAAAACACCAACATTTCTGAAGAAATCCGTTTGAAATATCGCTTTCTAGATATTCGCCGTCCAGAAATGTTAGATCGCCTGCGTTTCCGTTCTAAATTGACAAACCTGATTCGTAACTACTTCGAAGAAAATGGTTTCTTAGACGTTGAAACGCCGATCTTGACCCGTGCGACACCTGAAGGTGCACGTGACTATTTAGTTCCAAGTCGTGTTTCTAACGGTAGCTTCTACGCACTTCCACAATCTCCACAGCTATTCAAGCAGTTGTTGATGGTGGGTGGTATTGATCGTTACTATCAAATTGCGAAATGTTTCCGTGATGAAGACTTACGTGCGGATCGTCAGCCTGAATTCACCCAGATCGACGTTGAAACATCGTTCATGAGTGACGATGATATCATGGATTTAATGGAACGTTTAACGGTCAAGATGTTCGATGAACTTCTGGACGTAAAATTCGACAAATTCCAGCGCATGACCTATGCAGATGCAATGCGTGATTATGCATCTGACAAACCAGACTTGCGTATTCCTTTGAAACTCGTTGACGTTGCAGACATGATGCAAGACGTTGAATTCAAAGTATTCGCAGGTCCTGCCAAAGATCCTAAAGGCCGTATCGTTGCACTTCGCGTACCGGGTGCAGGTTCTCTTCCACGTAGCCAGATCGATGAATACACGAAATTCGTGGGTATCTACGGTGCCAAAGGTTTGGCTTACATTAAAGTCAACGAACTTGAAAAAGGCATTGAAGGCCTTCAATCCCCAATCGTGAAATTTATCGAGCCAATCGTACTTGATCTGTTGAAACGTGTTGGTGCTGAGAATGGCGATATCGTGTTCTTCGGTGCGGACAAAGCCAAAGTTGTAAATGATGCAATGGGCGCTTTGCGTATCAAGATTGGTCATGACATGAACATGGCGACTTGCGAGTGGGCTCCGCTTTGGGTTGTTGACTTCCCGATGTTCGAAGAAACTGATGATGGCAAATGGACTTCTGTTCACCACCCGTTCACACTACCAAAATCAAGTGTAGAAGAAGTGAAGAACAATCCAGGTCAAGCATTGTCTGTGGCTTATGATATGGTATTGAACGGTACTGAAATTGGTGGCGGTTCACTTCGTATCTATACGCTCGAGATGCAAAAAGCGATCTTTGAAGCGCTTGGTATTTCTGAAGAAGAAGCCGAAGAGAAATTCAGCTTCTTGCTCAATGCATTAAAATTCGGTGCACCTCCACACGGTGGTTTGGCATTCGGTCTGGACCGTCTGGTAATGTTGATGACGGGTTCATCTTCAATCCGTGATGTGATTGCATTCCCGAAAACCAAAACCGCTGAATGTCCATTGACTCAAGCTCCTGCTCCAGTTGAAGGCAATCAATTACGTGATTTGGGTATTCGCTTACGTGAAAAACCAAAAGCTGAAACTAAACAAGAAGTTTAATGTTTTTCTAGTACAGTGACCAAAACCCTGCTCAGGCAGGGTTTTTTATTAAATTGAGATTGGTTTCTGGTAATGGCATAATAATGCTGTTTTTCTATTATTGAGTTAAGCAAGCTATGGCTATGCGTCCCGCTGTTCGTAATCGTGGCATTATGTTGATTGTGTTTTCTGTTGTGCAGTGGCTATTTATGCGTTATATCCTGGCCAATGGCTTATTTAACATGGATACCAATGAACGCATTCTTTATTTTTGTGTAAGTAGTCTAGGTGGGGCCTTGCTTATTTTTGTCGGCTTGATTTATATGGTTTTAAAAGGCAATGCCGATAAACCTCAATAACTTATTTTATTAATCCACTGAATACCACCATGAACTTCAGTGGTTTCTGTAATTTGTGTTTTCTTTATTTTGTTCTCAAGACTTTTAACTCCTACTCTGTAGTTTAGAAACGGCGCAGCATCATTGATGCGATAAAACTCTTTCCAAAATTTTCTTTTCATTCTCTATTTTTGGTTTTTTAGAGTGGCGCTGTCATGTATTTTCTATTTAAAGTTGTTGCCCTGCTGCCACTTTCGGTTTTGCAACTCATTGCTTTTTGGATCGCCCTTCTCCTTAATGGTCATAATTCCTCTATGAAGCGGATTACGCGGATCAATCTACAATTGGCTTATCCAGAATTGAACGCATCACAACAAAAAACTCTGATCAGAAAAAGCTTAATTAGCCAATGTATGACTTATGTGGAATCCATTAAATGCTGGGGTATGTCGCCTGAATATAGTTTGAATCAGCTAAAAAATATTTATGGTGAACAGCACCTTACTCAAGCCTTAGCCAATAGCAAAGGCGTAATTGTGGTGGTTGCCCATTTTGGCTGTTGGGAACTTTTAAATGCATGGCTGAATCTGCATACTTCTCCCATGATTATGTATAAACCCAACAAAAACAAAGCTGTGAATCGTTTTATGTGGGAAGCAAGACAACGATTAAATGCAACTCTCGTCCCGACAGATGAAAATGGTGTGCGTGCAATCTTTAAGCACCTCAAGCAAGGTGGACTGACAGTCATTTTGCCAGATCATCTTCCTAAAGCATCCGGTGGTATCTATTCAAACTTCTTTAGGCAAAATACCTTATCGACGACACTGGTGTCAAAACTGGCCAATAAAACTCAATGCAATATCATTGGGCTTAGTTGTATACGGGATGAAATTTCCGGTTTCAGTGTCCACTGTTCAGTTTTGACAGATGACATCTTGTCGAATGATTTACAGACTTCAGTTGATAGCCTTAATCAAAATCTTGAAAGCATGATTAATGTTGCGCCTGAGCAATATGTTTGGTCTTATAAACGGTTTAGAAACTGTTATGGAAACGTCAATCCTTATAAAATTTAAACGTGTATTTCTCTTTACATTAAATTAGATGATTTGACCACTATAATGGAATAAATTGAGATTAGTAATCACTAATAACATTCTAGGATTGAGTTAAGCAAGCTATGACTATGCATCCCGCTGTTCATAATCGTGGTATTATGTTGATTGCATTTTCTATCGTAAAATAGCTTTTCATGCGGTACATTTTGGCGAATAATTTTTTTTGCGCTCGCCAAAGAGCGTATTCTATATTTTTGCGTAAGTAGCATTGCTGGTGCTTTCGTAATTTTTGTTGGCTTGATTTATATGATCTTGAAAGCTATTAAAAAGCGGAAAACTAAACCTTGATTAAATTTTAAAAACCAATTAATTTTCTAATTTTGATCAGTTTTTTGCAACTACTTTTACTTTATAAAACATTAAATTTAATTCATTACTAACTACTTAATAATATGTAGAATTAGTTTTTTTTAATATAAATTTTATTAATGAATCAAGAAATTTATTTAATTTATTCTTTTTAAATTTTGGTTTAAAACCTTTAAACAATCGTTCAGACTCTAAAGAGCTTTGATACAAATAATTTCCGGTTATTTCTGGATGCTCAAATAAATGTGTTGCATAAAAATTATAATTTTTACTTAAATACCTTAACCCTCCCCAGTGATCATAGATATGAGGAATTTCATGATAATCAACTAATAACTTTGCCATTGACTTATCAACAATATAAGCGCAAGCATATGAAAATTTTGAGATATAATAAGGATGCAATTTCAAAATGTGTTTTCCACATATTAATTTTTCTAATTTAATCCCTCTAACTTGATTGTTTATTTTCAATTGAATACCACAAAGACTGAATAAGAAGCATTCGGATAGATTTAGTTTTTCTATCTGTTCTTCCAAAGAATTCAAATCAAAATGATTTATTTGAATTATGTCATCTTCAATTATCAATGCATATTTTTCGTTCGAATTTATAAAATCTCTCAAGGATTTAACATGTGATAAAGTACATCCAAGCTCGCCAGGACTTAAAGGTTCTATTTGCCTTGCAACACCCATCTTGTAATATTCTAATATTGGTAAATCAATTCCGCGTACTCCTACTTTTGTAAATTCATCTTTATAGCTTTTAAAAATACTTTGTTCAAAAAGATTATTTAAACGCTGGCTATCAACAGTTTCAATACTAATTAAATACTTTTTCATTTATTTACAAATTTTATTTAGGGTATTTTTTATAGAAAAATTTTAATAAATTATATCTTAGACTAGTTCCATAACGACTTACCAACACATCCGAGCTGTTCATCCTTACCCTTTCCTGTTCAATTGAGCTAAGCTGTGAGTTCTGCTCCCCTGCAGTAATGATTGGGTGATCGACAATTGCTGTCATCCAAATTGAGGCTGATTCATTGAAATCAGTTAAATATCGCCAGTCATCTGCAGCTCGTAAAGGACGATGATAATCAATCAATGTCTGTGCAATTTCCCGATCAACAATATAGGCAACAGCATAACAAATTCGCTGATAAAAATCTGGCGATACTTTTAAAATTTTCTGAGATAAAAACTCTTGATCTAAAATATCTCCGCGAACTTTTTGACATTCTTTCATACGAATGCCCCCTATACTGAACAAAGTATTTTTAGGTAAGTTCAGCGAAGTTAATTCTGCTGATAATTTTTCAATCGTTAAATCATACGGAAGAATAGCATCATCTTCCATTACTAAAGCATATTGATCATCTGTTGTTAAAAATTCTTTTAATGCTGCTAAATGTGAAAGGGTACAGCCCACCATACTCGGTGAAAGAGGTTTAGATCGACCTTTAACACCCAACTCAAAATATTCTTTTGCAGAAAGATCCCCGCCCTTAATCCCAATTTTAGTCACAAGTACTTGACCCTTTTCAAAAAAATCTTGAGCTAAAAATTTCTTTAACCGGGGTGATTTTTCATCTTCAATACTTATGACAAAAATTTTCATTGCAGCCTACCTTTTCGCACTCATTGAATGATATCTAATGTAGAATTGGATAGATAGTCTTATATATTCTCTTGCTTTGATGATGCGTACAATATTAAAAAAATGGTATAAATTTCAACAAAACCAACAACTCAAAAAGTTTGATTCTCATTGGTACATGCGCTTTGGCTGGCTTGATCAACCCTTAAAAAGCCAAGAGCAGTTACATGGTTTATTTGAAATCCATTCACCTGAAAAATTCACCTTTGCAGACTGTTTTTATGTACAGGAAAATAATCGTCATTATATCTTCTTTGAAGAAGTGAATGATATCCATCCTGTTGGTTTTCTATCCGTATTGGAAATTTTCAAAGATGGATGCTATACAGAACCACAGACCATTTTAAAACTGGATTATCACCTGTCTTATCCATGCGTATTTAAGGTCGAAAATGACTGGTATATGATTCCTGAAACCAGTGCCAATAAAACCATCGAACTGTGGAAATGTACCGAGTTTCCTTTGAAATGGGAAAAACATTCCAATATTTTAGAAGGGATTGATGCCGTCGATAGCACACCTTTTTACCATGAAGGCATGTGGTACCTGTTTACCTCAACACGCAGAAACTGTAAAAAGTTTGGGGACCGTTTAGACCTGTTCTTTACCGAAAATATTCTCAACCCAGACTGGCAAGAACACCCGCAAAACCCGGTGTGCAAAGGCCAGCAACAGTTTCGCATGGCAGGCAAGCCTTTTATTTACAACGCCAAACTGGTTCGCCCAAGCCAGGATTCGCTCAAACGCTATGGTGGCAACATTGAACTGAAAGAAATTATTCAACTGAGCCCGA
Organism: Acinetobacter sp. ANC 4216; assembly: GCF_004331195.1. Lineage (NCBI taxonomy): Bacteria > Pseudomonadati > Pseudomonadota > Gammaproteobacteria > Moraxellales > Moraxellaceae > Acinetobacter > Acinetobacter sp. ANC 4216. Next base: position 12,658 of record NZ_SJOC01000014.1, read on the forward strand.
CGGTTTATCAAGAGCAACTTTTAGAAGTGGTTTTGCCAGACTGGAAGAGCGAGGATGATGGCTGCCACACCATTAATGTCGAAAATAACTTTGTGGTCCTGGATGCCATTCGTTTATCCGCTAAACAATAATCAAGCCTTCAGCAAATGCTCATAAATATTGAGCGTTTGCTGTGTCATTGCAGCCACCGTCAATTCTGCTTTGGCTTTGGCAAATAAAGGCTGAAAATCCTGTTGGGCATGTGCATTTAACGCATTTTGAATGGCCTGTTGCAATCCCTGTACGTCGCCAATATCAGCCAGATAGGCTTCAGGCAACCATTCAATCACCCCATTGACCTTCGTTGCAGCCATGGCTTTATCTGCTTGCAAAGCTTCTACCATAACCAAAGGGAAACCTTCCCGGTCGGATGAAAGCACCACGACATCGGCCAACTGCACCAGGTCACGTGCATCGGTTCGAAAGCCTAAAAATGCAACCCGGTTTTGCATATTCAAGTCTATAACTTGCTGTTCAAGTGTCTGCCGTAATGAACCATCGCCAACAATATACACATTGGCATCTACGTCCTGCATGGCCTGAATCAATAATGCAATATTTTTGACGGGTTCTAAACGGCCAATGCACATCACATTTTTTTTACCCGCATCCAAGCCAGGAAACTGCTGATCAATGTCTGTTTTTAATGCCTGCTTTTGTGCATCTGTCAGGCTGGGCTGCACATATACGCCATTATAAACAATATGCGATTTTTCTGGAGGAATGCCTTTGGTCAGTGCTTTGCTGACTGCAATCACTGCATCTCCCACCAGATAAGCAGATTTATTCTTTTTCGTACCGTGAACCGTCGTTACCACTTTGACCGGTTTCAGCCAGCTCTTAATTTTAGAAACCAGTTCAGCCGCCTTGCCTGCCTGGGCATGCACAATGTCCGGCTGAATTTGATTGATTAAGCTTTTCAACTGCCAGAGCAGGAAAATATTCCAGCGGCTACGGGCAAAATCTAGCGGATGAAAATGCACCTGCTGATTAAACTTTTCTGCATAACACGGATGCGCAATCATATGCACTTCATGCTGCAATGACATTTCATTGGCCAGGTTAAATGTATGCTGTTCTAGGCCACCCACACCGCCACTGGTCGCCAGAACCTGAACAATTTTCATGTCTTGTCCTGTTTATTCTTGGACGCATTTTGATACTGTTCAAACAGCTTGGCTTCTTTTAAAAAAGCATAAAATGCATTGATCATGCTGTTCACAAAACCGCGCCAGCCATTCAAGCAACTACGGCGGATAAAATAGGATTTTAAAAAGGTTACAGGCATGACCAGACTCAATTTTAACAAGCTTGGCTTTTTGCCTTTTTGAAATTTTTCGGCAGCTTTCAAATTGGAATACTGGTTATTTTTTTCCACTTTAACGAAGATGCTAGATTCGCCGTAGTGATAAATATCGCCTTCAGCACGCACGCTCTGACCATCCACAATCACATTTTCATGGACTTTATTTTCCAGGTCGTAATGTCCTTTGCTTTTGCGAAAAAAGCGCACTTTGGCATGCTTTTTCGTGTGCTTGCTGTTCGGCACGCCCAAGAAGACATCATTAATAGGTGTAATTAAGGCATCAATCTGACTGGCCTGAATGGACTGTTCAATTTCTTTTTTCAACTCGGGTGACAAAACTTCATCGCCATCCAGGTTCAGCACCCAATCATATTGACACTGTGCCAGAGCCAGGCTTTTTTGTCCGGCATAACCCTGCCAGTCTTGGTGCGAAATACGCACATTAGGAAATGACTGGGCAATAGCATAAGTAGTATCGGTACTGCCCGAATCCAGAATAATCACTTCAGCAAAATCACGCACACTGTTTAAAGTAGCTTCAAGCCATGCGCCGCAATTTAAAGTGACGATATAAACACTACATGGAATACTCATAATTTATAACGTCCTTTGGCTAAGGCAATACGCATTTGCAAGGCATTCATGGCCCCGTGTGTACTGACACGAGGAATATTAAATTGATTTTCTGCGGTATAAGCTTCGATTTTTTTACGGGTAGATACTGCATTTTTAAAGCCAATTTCTTTGGCCATTTGCTGATGCTTTTCATTAAAACGGCCAAAAGGATAAGCAAAACTTGGACAGCGTCCCACCAGCTTTTCGACATCCTGTTTGGAAGCCTGCATTTCTGCAAAAGCTTGGTCATCGGACAGTTTGAGCAAATTGACATGATGCTGTGTATGCGCACCAAACTCGATAACACCCGAATCAGACATTTCTCGAATCTGTTCTGGACTGAGCTTTTCAATGCCTTCAATTTGTGTTGCCAGGAAAATGGTCGCCTTGGCATGGTATTTTTTCAGCAAAGGATAGGCATATTGATAATTATCTAAAAAACCATCATCAAAGGATAATGCCACGATATTCTTTTGCCCTTGAAACTGATCCAGTTCCGAAACAAAACAGAAGGTAGACTGCTTTTTTGTTAGATATTGCAGCAGTTGCTCAAACTTGGCTGGTGGCATATTCATGCCTGAAGCTTCTGCATGTGGCGTCACTTGGTGCAGCATGACTATTCTTGGCAAACTGGCACGACGAAATGGCAACCAAAAGGTATAATTTCCCAATAGATATAAAACTGCCGCAAAGGCAACGAGACCCAAAACCACATACAGTAACCACATTATGCATATACCTCATGCGACCATTCATAAGCTTCAGTCAAAGGCTGATCAAAAGTCACTTCCAGCATAAACTGGGTAATTCGTTGAGCATTAAAACTATTGCGTGTTTTTTGCCAACCCGCTTCTGTCATACGTTTTGCCTCAGCGGGATGCTCTGCATAAAACTTGATTTTTTCAGCCAGATCAAACTGGTCATCAAAGTAAACGATTTCTTGATCAGTATAAAGTTTGTCGAAGCCCGGAATTCGTGGGCTAAATGTTAACAAACCATTGCCTGTGAGCTGCACAATCCGGTCCGAACTATAGAGCGTGACATCATTTTTACGTGAATAATTCAGTCCCATACGCGATTCAGACAATACTTTGTAATAGCCTTTCCCATACACACCCGGCTGTTCAAAACAGCCATAATACTGATATTGAATATGATTATTCTTTAAAGTGTCAGCCAAATCTTTAAGGAATTTTTCACGTTCCGGCTCTTTATACACCACGCCACAGAAAATAAATTCCTTATCAATATTGCTTGATTCAAACTGTTTTAATTGTTCTACATTACGATGTCCCACATTGGGCATATAAGCCACTTTTAAATGCGGCTGCTTGAGTTTTTTCAGATACTCACCACCCGTGGTGCAGAAAATAGCATCCAGATAGGGTGAAAATTCACGTACAAAACCGAGTTTCTGTTCCAGATACAAGGGGTCAACGTACCAGAAAGCTATTTTAGTTTGAGGATAACGCTGCTTGATTTCTTTGAGCACATTTGGACTCATCAAGTCACTATGTCCCACCAAAACCAGGTCTGGCTCAATATTATCCACAATTTTTAGAATTTCTTTATTGGCCCAGTTCGCACCGAGTTTTTTGGTTTTGAACACTGTCCCCATACGCGCCATATCGCGAAAACTGAAATCATAAACAAAATGACCATTTTCAATTAATCCCGCTGAAATTTTGCGGTCTGTACAGTAAAAATGTGCGCCTTGTTTATTAAAGCCAAAATTCGCAATATGTAAAATTTTCATGAAGAAACAACTCTATGTTTTCAATAATATATCAGCAACTCGGGTTGCTTCATTCAGTTTTAAATTCAATAGATTGTGATGTGGTTTATCTGACGATGTCGATAAAAGCTGATCCAACAACGTGGTAATTCTATCAGATTTCAAACGGTCTATCGCAATTATCCCCACCTTACAACCGGCTGTTAAAGCCTCGAAAATCATGGAAACACTGTCTTCCGTGACCCAAACCGCTTCTGCTTGTTGCATCTGTTCAAAGATCCAGCCTTGTGGCGTATCCTCAACCGGAAAAATCTGTAGCTGGCTTGCATAAGGCTGAGCTGATAAATGTTCAAGAAATTCTTTTGGGGTACGACGCGAAGTGGTTAAAATAATTTCAGCTTGTGGATGGTGCTGCACAATATTCTGAATCCCCTCTAGCACCTTCTTTTCATTCCACTGATGACGTTTGGATGAGCCACCTAAAGCAACCAAGATCCGATTGGCCTGATGGCGTTGTTCATTAACAATCGGGTTTAAAGCGCCTTGAGTGGTAATCACATGTCTGGATTCAGGTACGCCATCATGTTCAGGAATGATGGCATGGTCAAACCAGGCAAACGGAAAATTTGGCTTCATTAAAATAACCGTTTTCGCCTGCGGATATACTTTCCCCAACAGCAAAACCCGTGATTGGGTATGACTGCCCACGCCAAAAATATAATCCGGCTTTCTTTCAAACAGTGCCAATTGATGACTCAACATGCCTTTTAACAGCGTGAAAACTGGCAATTGCTGAATGGAGATTTCCTGAAAAGTAACTTCGATATTGCTTATGCGTTGCATAGCTTTATATAAACCGACTGCTTGCGAACGGTGTCCCGCTTTACCATCACTGACGTAGACAATATGCATAGAGAAAAATCCTCACAAGTGCTGCTTGAATGGCTGGCAATCAGCCTGCTTTCTGCTGAAAAGCAGCATCGTATGAACTAGTGATGTGACCAATATCCAATGCTTGATAGCCAAGATCGGAAAAACGTTTGGCTAAAACCGTTCCAGTAGGGCCTAAAGCAATCAAAATCAAACAGTTTTGCCCAGCAGTATTTTGCACCTCTGCAATAATCCTGTTTGCATCAGCATAAGCATTCATCGCTTTCGAATAAATTATTTGACGGGTGGAAACATTATCAAACAGCATATGTTCTAAATTCAGTTTAGAACCCTCACCTGTAATCAAAACAATTTTACGATTCTGCCAAATTGATTTCCATGCCTGTACTGCCTGTTCGGGATACATGATGAAAAAATCAGGACGTGTCACCATAGAGTGTCCGTATGAATGTTCAAAGCTCAGCTTTTGTTTTAAGTCTTTCCAGCGTACATACCAAAATTTTAACCACCAATTGGCTTCATCATCGTCGCAAGCTGTCAGTATTGTTGGCAAACATACCAACAGTTTTTCATCTTGGTTTTTTAGGATATTTTCCAATTCTAAGGCAAGTTCAGGACTACTTTTCTGAAAATCAATATCATCTCCATCCATTAAGGTAATTTCACCATCTCCAAAACGCGCCAGTGATTTACCTTGCGCAACCAGCTGTAAAGTTTCCGGCATTGAATACAGCAATTTTTCTTCAAAATATTGCAAATCTAACTGATTTTCAGCAAGCCAGCGCTTTTTATTGAGTTTATACATTCTTTTTTTCATGCGTAGTTTAAATCTACGCATAGCCGACTCAAATGCCATTCAACACCTGTACAATATCTATTAAATACAAAAAAAGGCGAAACTTTCGTTCCGCCTTCTCATCTTAACCGATCAACTTATTTTACGTAAGTTAACCAGTGTGCATATTTAGGATCTTTACCCTGAACTGCATCAAAGAACGCTTTCTGGATTTTTGTCGTAATTGGACCACGACAGCCTTCACCAATGATACGATCATCATATTCACGGATTGGAGTCACTTCAGCGGCAGTACCGGTGAAGAATGCTTCATCACCAATATAGAATTCGTCACGCGTAATACGGCGTTCAACCACTTCATAACCCAAGTCTTTGGCAATGGTAATGATTGTTTGACGGGTAATACCGTCTAAAGCACCGCCAGCGATATCAGGGGTATGCAATACGCCATCTTTCACCAGGAATACGTTTTCGCCTGAACCCTGACATACATAACCTTGCGGGTCCATCAACATCGCTTCGTCATAACCCGAATGTGCCACTTCCTGATGCGCAAGAATAGACAAGGTATAGTTACCAGACGCTTTTGCCTTACACATGGTCACGTTTGGATGGTGATGGGTGAAGGATGAAGTTTTTACGCGAATGCCTTTCGCCATTGCTTCTTCACCCAGGTAAGCACCCCAGCCCCATGCCGCTACAGTGGCATGAATGGTATTATTGGTTGCAGCAATACCGAGTTTTTCCGAACCGATAAAGATAATTGGGCGCAAATAGCATGAAGCTAATTTATTTTCACGTACTACATCAATTTGAGCCTGCTCAAGTGCTGCCTGATCAAATGGAACTTTCATTTGATAGATTTTTGCAGAGTTAAGCAAACGTTTTGTATGATCTTGGAGACGGAAAATCGCGGTACCATTTGGTGTTTCATAAGCACGGACACCCTCAAAGACACCCATACTGTAGTGCAATGTATGAGTTAGGACGTGGATTTTCGCCTCACGCCAGTCAACCATTTGTCCATCTTGCCAGATAAAACCATCACGATCAGCCAAATTCATGGCACACACTCCAAATTTTTATACACAGTCATTTCTATCCAACGCAAAAGTTGCAGTTGGATCAATTAATCTTTGCCATAACTTGCAAACGACCTCTCGGGTATCGTACCAGTCGTCAGCTGCAACTTGCATGGATTGATTTGCAAGGGCTAAACGGTGGCTCTCGGCTCGTTCACGGAGATAAGCTTGAATCAATGCTGTCGCGTCGGCGCTGGATAAGCGATCCGTTTTTGCGGCATCCTCAAGGATTCGTACGTTGTCGGAGTAATGGGCGAGATCAGGATTCGACCCACTCCATGCTAATACCGCATACTGTGCCATAAATTCGATATCAACGATACCACCTGCATCCTGTTTTAAGTGAAAAATCCCATCTTTTTGCTGCTCTTTGGAAGAGCCCAAATGGTCTTTCATTTTTTGACGCATTTTCAGTACTTCTGCTCGAACATTCGCCTCATCCCGCGGTTGAGTCAAAATACGGCAGCGTAAATCTTCAAATTTTTCTCGCAGTGAAACTTCACCTGCAATGGATCTAGCCCGGACCAGAGCCTGATGTTCCCACACCCAGGCACTTTTTAATTGATATTGTTCAAAGGCTTTGAGACTTGTTACCAGAAGTCCCGCCTCACCCGATGGACGTAAGCGGGTATCAATTTCATAGACGCGCCCATCTAGGGTTTGGGTGGTCATCAGCGACATGAATTTCTGTGCCACGCGCATGGCAAACTCAAAACCGCTAATCTGTTTGATCCCATCGGTATCGCCCTGTTCACTGATATAGTGAATAAAGACCAGATCCAGATCTGAACCATAACCCAGTTCAATTCCGCCCACTTTCCCATAACCAATCACGGTAAAAGCAGTATGATCCAGCGTACAGCGCTGACCTTCGGCATCCAAGGGAAAACCATGCTTTTTCGCCACAATCTGATAAGCCAGATTGAGCGTGGCATTCACTGAAACTTCTGCAATATCGGTTAAGGCATCGGAGACTTTCATCAGTGGACTTTCCGCCAGTACATCACTGGCCGCCACAGCCAATACATTGGATTTCTTGAATAAACGCAGCACGCGCATCTGATCTTCCACCTGATCAATCTCGATGCGTAACAGTTGCTGACGCAGTGAATCTTCCAGATCCTGACGTTTCGGCAATTCAAAATCCATCGATAAAAACTCATCCAACAGTACCGGATAATGGGTCAGCTCCTCGCAAATCCATGGACTCACCGTGGCCATTTTCACCAGACGCTGCAACGCACCTTTGCTTTCAATCAGCATCACCAGATATACGGTACGGCGCAGGACCGATTCGACCAAAGGCATCAAGCGCAACAGCGCCACTTGCGGTTTATCAGACTGCAAAATCGCTTCAATCAGGTGTGGCCAAAAAGTTTTCAGACGCTGTACCGCCTTGGCTGGCAATTTTTTCAGCGCATGTCCATACCAGAACTCATGTACCAAATTTTTGGCATCTTCATCCAGCACCTCATTCAGCTGTTTTTCTAGCTGGGTAAAACTTTCCACCAGTGGATCAGGCTCTTTTTCTTTAATTAAATGCTCAAACTGGTAGATAACCTTGGCACGTTTTTGATTCAATACTTCTAAAAATTGCTCCCAACTGTCAAAACCCAGCGTTTCAATCATGCGATTTCTTAAATCAGGCTCAACCGGTAAAGATTGGGTTTGCTGATCATTTAAAGCCTGAATGGCATGTTCAATGCGGCGCAGGAACAGATAGGCATCTTCCAGTTCAAGTACGGCATTTTGCTCTAGAAGCCCGACTTCTCCCAGGTGATGCAGGCTGACCAGACACTGGCGATCCTGCAGTTCAAGTTTTGAGCCGCCATAAATTAATTGAAAGACTTGAACAATGAATTCGACTTCACGAATACCGCCTGCACCGAGCTTGATATCATCTTCAATATTGCGGCGCTGCACTTCGCGTTCAATCATGGCCTTCATTTCACGCATGGCTTCAAAGGCGGTGTAATCGACATATTTGCGAAATACAAAAGGACGGGTCATTTCCAATAACTCATCCCCTTCTTTTCCACCCGTCACAATGCGGGCTTTAATCCAGGCATAACGTTCCCATTCACGGCCATGCTGGCTTAAATATTTTTCTAAGGCAGCGTGACTAATCGCCAAGGCTGAACCATCACCCCAGGGACGCAGGCGCATATCGACACGGAATACAAAACCGTCTGCGGTAATATGATCCAGCAGATAAATCAGTTTCTGCCCCCACAGAATACAGAACTGCTGTACGTCGATACATTTGCGACCATTGGTTTCACCCTGTTCATCAAAGGCAAAAATAAGATCAATATCACTTGAAAGGTTAAGTTCTTGCGCCCCAAGTTTGCCCATGGCCACCACAATTAAATCCTGCACGGCACCACCGTAGCCAATCGGCTCACCATGCTTGGCCAGCAAAGGTGCAAGGGCAAAATCTTTAGCCGCACAAATGGCAGCATCGGCAAAATCGGAAAGCTCGCGTGTCAGGGTAACCACATCCGTCAATCGATTGGCATCCTGCCAGATCCAGCGGAACATCAAGCGCGCGCGCAGCACACGAAGAGCATGCATCCAAGTGCTTTCATCTGTAATCTGCTCTAGCGTGTCATGGACAAAATTCTGGATTTGCAGGGGGGTTAAAGGAAGGAGAAATTGATCAATTGCATAATCTTGTTCTAGTAAAGCGCTGTGTTTTCCCAACACCTGTTCTGCATATTGGCTCGCACGCAATGTGTTCTGCAATTGTTCCGCATTCATTTTAAAACCTTCAGCCTAGTTTTTTCCTAGTTATAACAGCTGAACACAAATACAGGAAAAGAAAAATTGATTTTCTATACTTTTACCTGTTCAATTTTCAGCTGTTCCTGGGCTAAAGCCTGATGGGCACTGGTGGCTGCCGGTAAAGTCACATTGAATGTGGTCCCTTCACCTTCTGTAGAATCTACAAAAATTTGACCATGGTTCAAATCAATAAAGCGCTTACACAAGACCAGGCCCAGACCGGTCCCTTTTTCTCCTGCGGTCCCTTTAATACTGGCCGTAACCGACTGTTGGAACAGCTGATCCATTTGTGCCTGACTCATGCCCAGACCGGTATCCCGTACAGAAATATGCACCCCATCTTCGCACTCGCTTGCCTGAATGATGACGCGACCCGTACCATCGGTCGGGGTGAATTTTAAAGCGTTGGAAACCAGGTTTTGTATCACCGAAGTGATCATGTTGATATCAGCATAGACCTTGATGCCTTCTTCAATCTGGTCAATTAACTGAATATTTTTCTTTACGGCCAGGCTATTCAATACATCACAAACAATCTTGCTGGACTGTTTTAATTCAAAATTAATAGGATGATAAATAAAACGTCCACCTTCAGCCATTGCCCAATTCAGCAGGCTTTCCAGCAGGTTATACGTCGATTGTGCAGTATCGTACAAATATTCGGCAATACTCTGTACGCTGGAATCATCCAGTGTTTCACGCTCTTGCGCCAGCACTTCTGAAAAGCCGAGTAAACCATGAAATGGAGCTCTCAAGTCATGGGCAATAATCTGGAAAAACTTGGTTTTGCTGAAATTGAGCGCCACTTGTTGCTCGTGCATTTCTTTAAGTTCAGCATGTTCTGCTTTAAGTTCAATAACATGGATTAGACTGTTGGTGAAGTCACTGACCGTTGCAATATCTTCAGGATTAAACAGTTTTTGCTGCTGATCGAAAAAGAGTGCATGACCAATTGAAGTTCCGTCATTTAAGCGCAGATCAAAAGCCAGATAACGCTTGGCCTCTACCCCAAATTGACTCACATGCTGCACCAGGTTCGAATATTGGCTATGCTGATGATCAATAAAATTAAGCGCTTCAAAATAGGGACTTAAACAGGTTTCACCAGGCGAGCAGAAAGCCTTAAAACCATTCGCGGAGGAATACCAGATATAAGGCTCATGATGAAAAGCCAGCACTGCCTGTTCAGCGCCAAGCATATTCCGGGAAAATCTTAAAAAACGCTCCACCTGATTGATTGGTGTAAAAACGCCTAATAATAGTGAAATTTTACATGCACTAAGCTGCTCGGTTTCCGAGCCTATTTCCAGCAACTGCACTTTCATATTTGGTTCATCCAATCACTATTACTTGTTGTTTTAAAAAAAAATTAATTATCACCCTTTCATCTTATTAACAAAGTTTCATATCGAAGACAATAAACAAAGACAAACAGTGACAATTTAAGCCCATATGTACCCATAATTTTCACCACAACATCGGCAGCAAATTTCAACGCTATCTAGACAATAAAAAAACCGCGCTATTATTAGCCACTTAATTAGTCACTTAGATTCTTTACATGTATATCCCGAGGGTTGGACTCGAACCGGAACTTTAAAGCCTTTACCAGTCAGCGTTTGACTACAATTGCATGATACCCGATTTCCACCGGCACAGTGAGCGGATTAAATAGCTGCTTCATCATCTATTTGTTTAAACATGGGATAATTACTCCGCTCATCATTCCACTGTTCAAGCCCACTCTCTGTTACAAAAATCCTATATAGCAAATCGCCATATTTCTTTAGAAAGATTGAAAAATCACTATTTTATCCGGCCAGTTTTTTTTAAGCCTCCCTCTCAATGCGTTCGCTGTCCCTTCAGAATGTTCTTTTTAAGTAATGTTACTCAAGGCAATAGCACATACTTCATATCTTCTTTTACATCAGGCCTGTAACATGCTCATTTTCGATGCCAGTGATGATCATGAGATTGCCAGGACATTTTTCAGCTGAGTCATGAATAGCATTAATAAATGCATCTTTTCCCCTCATCATTTTCCAGCCGATCTGAAAAGAAATTTGCCGCTTGCTCCCCTGTGGATAATTTATTTCCATGATACCCAACATGTTTTAATTAATTACTTTATAAATCGGCAAAAAATGGCTCGCCGATTTTTTCAAGCAGAAGGCAAAAAATAAAATTAAGTTATTGATAATAATAGATTACATAGCTATTAAACTCAAAACCACTACTTGTCTGAGCAAGTGGGCGTAACCGCCACATGAGAGACTGGCAGCCCTATCCCGATTCGAAAAATACCTAAATTTCGCGTAGAATAGAGGGATTGGTGAACAACACTGATGTATACAAATTTTCAGCCAAAGACCAATATGCAAGATATTGCTGTTCGGCTGAGGTGCAATAAGCACCGATATTTTTAATGTTTTATTTAAGCAAACCGGTTCGCAGGACTGAGCCAAAAGCTCGGTGCCTAAAAACTCAATCCAAAGCAAGGGGCTATATATGGCTGGTGGAAAGTCAACAATCATTTACACATTGACCGATGAGGCGCCATTATTGGCGACCTACTCACTGCTGCCGATCATTGAGACCTTTACTAAGCCAGCTGGCGTTGAGATTGTCAAAAAAGACATCTCTGTGGCCGTACGCGTGCTTGCAGAATTTACGGACTTCCTAAGCGATGAGCAGAAGGTACCGAATAACCTAGCAGAGCTTGGCCGTCTCACACAGGATCCAGACACTAATATCATTAAACTTCCTAATATTAGTGCTTCAGTTGGCCAGCTGACAGCTTGTATCAAGGAACTTCAATCGAAAGGTTATGCTCTTCCTGACTACCCGGAAAACCCGGCAACTGAAGAAGAGAAGTCAATCAAAGCTCGTTACAGCAAATGCCTCGGCTCAGCTGTAAACCCGGTACTGCGTGAAGGCAACTCTGACCGCCGTGCACCTGCCGCAGTAAAAAATTACGCGAAAAAACACCCGCACTCAATGAGCGAGTGGAAACAGTGGTCACAAACTCACGTTTCACACATGGATGAAGGCGACTTCTACCACGGTGAGAAATCGATGACTTTAGACCGCGCTCGCAACGTGAAAATGGAACTTATCACCAAGAGCGGCGAAACCATCGTTCTTAAGCCAAAAGTTGCGCTTCTAGAAGGCGAAATCATTGACTCAATGTTCATGAGCAAGAAAGCGCTTTGCGACTTCTATGAAAAAGAACTTGAAGATTGTCGCGAAGCTGGAATTTTGTTCTCTCTTCACGTTAAAGCGACCATGATGAAAGTTTCACACCCGATCGTATTCGGTCACTGTGTGAAGATTTACTACAAAGAAGCATTCGAAAAACACGGCAAACTGTTTGATGAGTTAGGTATTAACATCAACAACGGTATGGCGGGTCTTTACGAAAAAATTGAAACACTTCCAACTTCTGTTCGCGAAGAAATCATTGCTGACCTGCATGCTTGCCAAGAACACCGCCCTGCACTTGCAATGGTTGACTCTGCTAAAGGCATCACCAACTTCCACTCACCTAACGACATCATCGTAGATGCATCTATGCCGGCAATGATCCGTGCCGGTGGTAAAATGTGGGGTGCTGATGGTAAACAGTATGATGCTAAAGCAGTCATGCCTGAATCTACATTCGCACGTATCTACCAGGAAATGATCAATTTCTGTAAGTGGAACGGTAACTTCGACCCACGCACTATGGGTACTGTGCCAAACGTTGGTTTGATGGCGCAAAAAGCTGAAGAATACGGTTCACACGACAAGACTTTTGAAATTCCTGAAGCAGGTATTGCGAACATCACCGACCTTGAAACAGGCGAAGTGTTGATGTCTCAAAATGTGGAAGAAGGCGACATCTGGCGTATGTGTCAGGTGAAAGATGCTCCAATCCGTGACTGGGTGAAACTTGCAGTAACTCGTGCACGTAACTCTGGCATGCCTGCAATCTTCTGGCTTGACCCGTACCGTCCACACGAAAACGAATTGATCAAGAAAGTTCAAACTTACCTGAAAGATCACGACACTACCGGTTTAGACATTCAAATCATGTCTCAAGTACGTGCAATGCGTTACACGCTTGAACGTGTTGCTCGTGGCCTGGATACAATTTCAGTTACTGGTAACATCCTGCGTGACTACCTGACTGACTTGTTCCCAATTATGGAGCTTGGTACTTCTGCGAAAATGCTTTCTATCGTGCCGTTAATGGCTGGTGGCGGCATGTACGAAACTGGTGCTGGTGGTTCTGCACCTAAACACGTACAACAACTTGTAGAAGAAAACCACTTACGTTGGGATTCTTTAGGCGAGTTCTTGGCGCTTGCAGTGTCATTAGAAGAAATGGGCATTAAAGAAAACAATGCTCAAGCAAAATTGCTGGCTAAAACCTTAGACCAGGCAACAGGCAAACTTCTTGACAACGACAAGTCTCCATCACGCCGTACTGGTGAGCTGGATAACCGTGGCAGCCACTTCTACCTGGCTAAATTCTGGGCTGAAGCACTTGCTGCACAAGACGAAGATGCTGAACTGAAAGCGAAGTTTGCTCCGCTTGCGAAAGCACTTGCTGAAAACGAAGACAAGATCGTTGCCGAGCTTGCAGAAGTACAAGGTAAGGCAGTAGATATCGGCGGTTACTACGCTCCTGATCAAGAGAAAGTAAATGCTGTAATGCGTCCAAGCGCTACATTAAATGCTGCACTTGCTTCAATCTAAGCTTTTGCAGAACTGACGGAAGTCTGTGATGTAAAAAAACCGGCGTTTAAGCGCCGGTTTTTTCTATGTCTGTCTATAACTATAAGACTCTAATTTTCATTCAAGACTATGAACTAGAATTCAGACCAAATTTAGCTTTCTTGCTTTTTAGGAATGCACCCTACTTTTAAATCATCATAAATTTCTATAGCCGCATCAATCGCACGAAATAGAAGACCAGAAATAATGGCGATAATCGTACCAATAACAAGAGTACAAATTCCTCCTGCTACTAATACCCATTCTGATACCTCTACTAGAGGAAACCAGTCTATTTTTTTGATAAGGAAGACCAAAATATTATTTAGAGGGATAATAATAATTGAGGATAAATATATCCCTGCTAAAATTATTCTTTTCTTTTTGTAACTTTCTTTAGAGGATTGTGCCGTAAGAATAATTTTATTATCTGCAATCAATGCCGTTTAAAATGACGCGCCGTGATTAATTTTCTTATCATAATGAAAAAACGTTGCGGAAATACTTTAATTATATAATCACCTTCCAAATGACTGGTTTTTTCAGAACATACCAATGCTTGTGCAGCGCAATCCTTCTCCAATTTATTTTTGTCCGAATTATAATAATTATCCAAGTATTCTTTAACCGCTTCCAAGCGATTCAAATAAAATTTCCGCCGATGCGTAAAACGCTTAGCTTTATCAAGCCAGACTAAAAAAGGGACAATAGCTAGAAATACAGGCAAAATTTTAATTAATAAATCAATCGTTATCATTTTCATAAAAATAAAGAATATTCTTAATAATAATAACATAAACCCTATCAGTGCTTTAAATTCGATTGTCAGACTTTCCCTCAAGCAATAAAAAACCCCAAGACTTAATATGCTTGGGGTTCTTCAAAATCTTGGTCCCGAGGGTCGGACTCGAACCGACACGTCATCTCTGACAGCGGATTTTGAGTCCGCCGCGTCTACCAATTTCACCACCTCGGGAAAGGTGTTGCAAGCTAATCAGCTTGTGGTGGCTATATTACTATCAAACTTGGAATTGTCAATTATCTAATTTAGCCGATCGCTCAATTTTAAATCAAAATCAAAAACTTTGTCTTAAAAAACATCAGATATCATCTGTTTTACCCTTTTCCAGCCTATAATGCGGATGTTTTTCTTATTTCAATACATTGAAGATGCAACTTTCCGACTTTAACTTTGATCTCCCTGACGAGCTGATTGCCCGTTACCCGCTGGAAACCCGTAGTGCTTCCCGTCTTTTACACTTAGACGCTCAAGGCCAATATCATGACCATCAATTTACAGATATTCTAAATTTATTGAATGAAGGTGATTTGCTGGTTTTAAATGACACCAAGGTTATGAAAGCACGCCTTAAAGGTAAACGTGCCACTGGCGGTGCGGTTGAAGTTTTGGTGGAACGCATGCTGGACAAGTTCATTGCGCATTGCCACATTAAAGCCAGCAATTCGCCAAAAGAAGGTGCAGAACTGTTCATTGGTCCAGATGAAGTCAAAATCACGGTAAAAGGCCGTCATGAAAACCTGTTCATAGTCGAGTTTTCTCAGCCCATTTTAAATGTTCTGGATTTATATGGTGCTTTGCCGATTCCGCCTTATTTCAACCGTGAAGCAGAATCGATTGATACCGAGCGCTATCAGACCGTCTTTAATGACCCAACTAAACTGGCCAGTGTCGCGGCCCCGACTGCCAGCCTGCATTTTGACGAAGCTTTGTTGAAAAAACTTGGAGAAAAAGGCATCCAGAAAACCTTTGTGACCCTGCATGTTGGTGCGGGTACCTTCCTGCCAGTACGGACCAACGATATTGAAAACCATATCATGCACAGTGAATGGTGTGATGTGTCTGATGAATCTATGGCACTGATCCGTGAAACCAAGGCGCGTGGCAATAAAGTCATTACGGTCGGCACCACCGCAACACGTGCCACTGAAAGCGCTGCACAGGCCAATGGCGGTGAATTAAAAGGCTGGACGGGTGATACGCAAATCTTCATTTACCCGGGTTATGAATTTAAGGTGGTCGATCGCCTGATTACCAACTTCCATCTTCCCGAATCTACTTTATTGATGCTGGTTTCGGCATTGTCGAATCGTGATAATATTTTAAATGCCTATCATCATGCTGTAGAAGCCAAATACCGTTTCTTTAGTTATGGCGATGCCATGCTGGTTGATAAAATCACACCTTAATCATTGTCAATAATAAGAAGTACGCCATGCCGCTCGATACTGTTAAACATTCGATTCATATTCGACGTAAAAAAAATGAACGGGTCTTTAACAATGTTACGCGGCTTTGGGACATCGCCCGCAAGGCACAAACGCATCAGGATATTTTAGATGCCCTGCATCCCTGGAATGCCCCGATCGTGCTCAAATTTGAAAATGTCCTCCCGCTGCTTCTGGCAGCAGCAGGACTTTTTTTTATCCTGCTGATTTTTATCCATCCCGGCAATATCTGGGTTCAGATCAGCCTGATCAGCGGTTTTTTTATGATTTTCTGGGCCTACATTAGCTATGAAGAAAGCAAGCCCGTTGATGAAGTCATTGAATATCTGGAACAGCAAAGCATTGCAAAAAAATACCATCTTGCCTTTCAGCAACAGCCGCAGCATATTTCCGTTCCCCTGCAACCGGTTCTGTTTATTGCGCATTTAAAGCGCCTGTTTCCGGTTTTTAACCAGGGCAGCATTGCCAATGACTTTCCTTATTATGCCAGCACTCAATGGACCGATGATGAAGGCAAACAGCATCAGGTGATGGTCTTTCAATATCACTATGTCAATGAAATCCGGATTCGAAATAAAGACGGTAGCGAAGTTCAAGTCAAAGAAGTCCACAAAGATTTATGGGGCGTTTTTGTTTTTGATGTCGAGACACAGGGACTGGCGGTCACCACGGCCAACAAGGAATTTGATTATCCTTACAGTTTTCCGTGGCATACCAGCGATATTCAGGTCAACCAGAAACTGAATATTTTTGGCAGCGATGAAATGCAGATGGCAAAACTGCTCACACCTGCATTTGTGTTGAGGCTGGATGAATTTTTTGCCCAGCGTCAAGGCGATTTAATTTTCCATCCTGATAGCCATATCTTATGTTTTTTAGGACCGGCCGATTTATTTCACATTTCTAGCCGGGCAAAAAACATTCACGATATTTCTGCATTACGTGGACACTTGCGTACTTTTAAACTACCGTATCTGGAAAGTTTACAGCGTGATTTAACGCAGTTTTTAAAATAACAATCTTTAATGTTTGGGGACAAATAAATGGGGCTATTGATTTTTTTATTGTTGATTATTGCCGTGATTGTAGCCTGTATCATGATTCGCAATAATATTGTGCGCCATCACAATGCTTCTATTCGTGCCTGGTCGGATGTGGCAACTTATGAGCGTCAGAAGATTAAAATTCTGGATGGCTTGCAACCTTTGGTTGAACAATATGCCAATTTTGAACAAGGCACGTTGGAAAAAGTGACCAAACTGCGCCAGAATATTTTAAATCTCAATTTAAACAATGCCGATGTTGCCCAGTTGCAACGTGTTGAAAGCCTGAACAAGGAATTGATGCATAGCCTCAATGTCGTGGTAGAAAACTATCCTGAACTAAAAGCCAATGAAATTTATTTGAAAATGATGAATGAAATTGAAGAACAGAATGAAAATGTCGGTGCAGCCATCAGTATTTTTAACCGTAATGTCGAACTGTTTAACAACCATATTCAAATCTTTCCGAATAATATTGTGAACACCATGACGCTGAGTAAAAAGGCCATTCGTCCTTTTCGCGATCTGGCTGCCACACAAAATTTTGATTATCGGCCGAACTTTTAAAGCTGTGGGACGGCTTGCGTGCTGCTAAAAAGTCATGCAAGACCTTCCTTTATATAGCTTTGAAACATTTTTCTGCTGTCCTCTACAAGAAAGCATCGAGTTAAAATTCAACAACACTGGCGTTTATGTGCGTAATCTAGGAAAATAGCGGACTTTTGGCGGCGAACTGTTTTTTCGCTCTTGCACTGCAAGTAAAGCAGTGCTTTGCTCTCGTCCAGGATATTTTATGAAGTTTGAAAAATTAGGTCAGTCGGGCCGTGCCCGTCGTGGTCGTTTAACGCTTGAACACGGTGTCGTTGAAACACCCGTGTTTATGCCGGTCGGTACTTACGGTACTGTCAAAGGCATGCTCCCACGTGATGTAGAAGATATTAAAGCCCAGATTATTTTAGGCAACACTTTCCATCTTTATTTGCGTCCGGGCCTGGACGTGATTCGTGAACATGGCGGCTTGCACGAGTTCATGAAATGGAACAAACCGATTTTAACCGATTCAGGTGGTTTCCAGGTGTTCAGCCTCGGTGCCATGCGTAAAATCAAAGAAGAAGGTGTCACCTTCCGCTCCCCTATTGATGGTTCAAAAGTCTTTTTATCTCCTGAAATTTCAATGGATATTCAACATACCTTGAATTCAGACATCGTGATGATTTTTGACGAATGCACGCCTTATCCGGCGACCCGTGAAGAAGCACAGAAATCTTTGCAGCTGTCACTGCGCTGGGCAAAACGCTGTAAAACCCATCACCATGATGTATTAAAAAATAAAAATGCCCTGTTCGGTATTATTCAGGGCGGCATGTATGAAGACCTGCGTGATGAATCACTGGCAGGCTTAAAAGAAATCGACTTTGATGGCTTTGCCATTGGCGGTCTTTCTGTCGGTGAACCGAAAGAAGAAATGATCAAGATTCTGGATCATCTCCCACCGAAAATGCCGGAAAACAAGCCACGTTACCTGATGGGTGTCGGCAAGCCGGAAGACATCGTGGAAGGCATCCGCCGTGGCGTGGATATGTTCGACTGCGTCATGCCAACCCGTAATGCACGTAACGGTCATTATTTTGTGACAGACGGTCTGGTCCGCATCCGCAATGCCAAATATCGCCATGACCAGCGCCCGCTCGATCCAGACTGCGACTGCTATACCTGCCAAAATTTCACCCGCGCTTACCTGTTCCATCTGGAAAAATGTGGTGAAATGCTAGGTTCCATGCTGGGTACCATTCATAACCTGCGTTATTACCAAAGGTTTACACAAGACATCCGTGATGCGTTAGATAATGGTACTTTTGATGAATATGTACAGGATTTTTATGCGCGTCGTGGCCTGGAAGTACCTCCTTGTCCTGAAGATTAATCCTTCAGCATTTGCGCTGAGGAAAAAGACAAGGTAAATTGCTGAACAAGTTATCTTATTTATCATCATATTGTTGATATACATTTTTTAGTTTAGGAAATTGAAATGAGCCTTTTTATTTCTACTGCTCACGCAGCAGGCGAAGCTGCACAACAACCAAGTTTGGTAACCAACCTTTTGATGATTGCGGTATTTGTCGCAATTTTCTATTTCCTGATCTGGCGCCCTCAAGCAAAACGCGCCAAAGAACACCGCACTTTGGTTGAAAGCCTGGGTGTAGGAAGCGAAGTAGTATTTGCGGGTGGCCTGATGGGCAAAATCACTAAAATTGAAGGCGATTTTGCAGTGGTTGAACTCAGCCGTGGCGTAGAAGTAAAAATTCAGCGCGCAAGTGTAATTTCAGTTCTTCCTGAAGGTACATTAAATAACCTCTAATCAAAATTAGTCGTGCCCTAGCACGACTTTTTCATTTTAAGAAGAAAACAGATGCGTTACCCAGCATGGAAATATCTGCTGATCCTCGTGGTTTTGGTGGTCAGCACATTATACGCCCTGCCTAGTTTGTACCCCGATGAACCTGCTGTTCAAATTTCCGGTGCCAAAGCTGGTACCCAAATTGACCAGAGCATCGTGCAAAAAGCAGAGCAATTATTACAAAGTGAAAAAATTTCAAGCCATGACAACAGCTTTAGCAATAATGCTGCCCTTTTACGTCTCGACTCCTCTGAAGCACAGTTAAAAGCCAAAGAAGTATTGCGTCGCGGATTGGGTGATGATTACGTTGTTGCATTGAACCTTGCGCCAACCACACCTGAATGGCTACAAAAAATTGGTGCCAAACCCATGAAACTGGGTCTGGATTTACGTGGTGGTGTTCACTTCCTGCTTGAAGTGGACATGGACAAGGCCATCAGTCAGCGTATGGAAACATCGGCGACTGATTTGCGCCGTCAATTGCGCGACAACAAGCTGAAATTCAACAGCCTGTCATTGAACAACAACACCATTACCGTTCAGTTCGCCAATAACGGCGACCGTGAAGCAGTGATGGATTTCTTGCGTCGTAACGGCAATGAATTCAACCAGCAAGCGATTGCCTCTGAGTCCGGTTCAACTTTACGTCTGAACTATACCGACGTACGCAAGCAGGAAATTCAGTCCTATGCCGTGAACCAGAACTTAACCACCTTACGTAACCGTATTAACGAGTTAGGTGTGGCGGAAGCACTGGTGCAAACCCAAGGCAGCAACCGCATTGTGGTTGAACTTCCGGGTGTTCAGGACACTGCTGAAGCGAAGCGTGTCTTAGGCCGTACAGCCAACCTGGAATTCCGTCTGGTTTCCGATTTGAATGACCAGTACATCGACCCGTATACCGGCAAATCAACCGGTCAGGCTTTGCCTCCTGGCACTGAAGCTTTTGCTTATGAATCGTTGGATAGCGGTCGTGAATTACTGCTCAACCGTAACCGTATTCTGACCGGTGAGCGGGTTCAGAATGCCTCTAGCGGCTTTAGCCAGGATACCGGTGGTGCTGAAGTAAACATTACCCTGGACAGCGCTGGTGGTAAGCTGATGGCAGATGCCACCCGTAATGCGGTCGGTAAACGCATGGCGGTATTGTTCATCGAGAACAAGCAGAAGATCAGCTATGTTCCAGATCCTGTGACGGGTGCACAAACCGAAGTCCGTACGCCTTATGCTGAATCGGTGATTATCAATGCTGCGACCATTCAGGCAGTGCTGGGTTCGCAGTTCCGTATTACCGGTCTGGATTCACCGCAGGAAGCGGCTGAACTTGCCTTGATGCTTCGTGCCGGTGCTTTGGCTGCGCCAATGTACTTCGTTGAAGAACGTGTGGTTGGTCCGAGCCTGGGTCAGGAAAATATCGACAAAGGTGTGTTATCGACTCAAATCGGTTTCCTTCTGGTTGCAATCTGGATGGTGGTGTTCTTCCGCCTGTTTGGTCTGATTGCCAACTTTGCACTGGTCTTTAACCTGGCGATGATCCTGACTGTGATGTCATGGATTGGCGCTTCCCTTACCCTTCCGGGTATTGCCGGTATCGTAATTACCATTGGTATGGCAGTCGATGCCAACGTACTGATCTGTGAACGGATACGGGAAGAAATGAAATGGGGTGCCTCGCCCAAACAGGCGATTGTCGCCGGTTATGATCGGGCCTATAACACCATTTTTGACTCGAACCTCACCACCTTCCTGGTTGCATTCATTCTGTTTGCCATCGGTACTGGTCCGATCAAGGGCTTCGCGGTGACATTAATGATCGGTATTGTCTGCTCGATGTTTACAGCCATTACTGTAACACGTGCCATCGTACAGATTATTTATGGCAAAAAACGTAACTTGAAAAAGTTGAGCATTTAGGAGATCGAAGATGACTGATATGACTCAACCGAAAAAGAAATACGGTCGCCCGGATGATGAGCGCATCATTGACTTTATGAAGATTGCCAAACCGGCGGCAATCATCTCTATTCTTTTAACCCTGGCCAGTATTTTCTTTATTGCCACCAAAGGTCTAAACCTCGGTCTGGACTTTACTGGCGGTGTCTCTGCCGAGCTGAACTATAAACAGCCTGCCAATCAGGTCGAAGTTGTTCAGGCGTTGAACCAGGCCGGTTTTAAAGATGCCGTGGTGCAAACCCTGGGCAGCAACAAAGACCTTCTGGTTCGTATGCCTGTTCAGGACATTGAAGTAGAAGATCTGAATAACGCCATCACCAAAGCGGCGCAATTACCGAACAACCCTGCAGTAGTTCACAAAGTGGATTCTGTCGGTGGACAGGTCGGTAATGAGCTTTATATTCGTTCGGCAGGTGCCGTTGCCCTGGCCTTACTGCTCATGCTGGTTTACGTGACCATTCGTTTTGAGTTCAAGCTGGCGGTCGGTGCGGTGCTTTCGTTATTCCATGACGTGATTGTCACCATTGGTATTTTTGCCATGATGCAATGGCCGTTTGATTTAACTGTCTTGGCCGCAATTCTTGCGCTGTTAGGTTTCTCGTTAAACGATAACATCGTGGTATCCGACCGTATCCGTGAAAATTTCCGCAAGATCCGTGGTGCTACCCCGCGTGAAATTGTCAATATTTCCTTAACGGAAACTTTACGTCGTACCATCCATACCTCCATGACTTTATTGCTGGTCGTTGTAGCGATGATGTTCCTGGGCGGTGAAGGTCTGCACTGGTTCTCGATTGCGATGTTTATTGGTGTATTTGTCGGTACCTATTCTTCAATTTATATTGGTACTGCATTTGCATTATGGCGTGGCCTGAACCGTCAGGACTTTATTGTACAGGTGAAACCTGAATTTGATGAAGAACAGGAAATTCCAAAGTAATTTCTGTAATTTCTTTAAATTCGATAAAAAAGCCCATCATGTGATGGGCTTTTTTATGCAGGTCAAAAATATAAAGTTCACTGCATCTGAAATTTGATCAATGTAAATGCTCTAGCTTATAGCTTTGCAAGATCACCTTTTAAGGCAACGCCTGCAACGGCCATGCCTTTGGCACATTGATACGTGGTGCTGCTCTTCGTTTCGTTTGCTTTATAGTAGCTCACGATATTGGTGACAGCATTGGCGCCCTTTGCTTTTGCCGTATTCTGGAACTGGATTAAAGCTGAACGTAAGACATGATCGCATGAGCTTTCAGCAGATTTGGCAAAACCATTGGTTTTTTTATTGCTCACCAAACCTTTTTGGATGACTTTTCCACCAGCGCGCGTACCCGCCAAATAAAATTTAACCGAACCGTCCAGTGTACCGTCAGCAACCGCACGATTGACCGCTTCCTGAAAGTTGAAGTCATGCATTTCATCTGCTGCCTGAGCTGAAACAACCCCACCCAAACACAATGCAGCTGTAAATGCTAATTTTTTGATGAACATAATGTACCCTCTGGTTGTTGTTAGACACGTTTAAAAATCAGGGAGGTATTAATTCCTCCAAAAGCAAAATTGTTACTCATAACAATGTCGGCATGCATATTTCTTGACTGTTTGACGATATAATCCAGATCGCCGCAGGCCTCATCAATTTCATCCAGATTTAATGTCGGTATAAACTGGCTACGCTGCATCATTTCAATACTGAGCCACGCTTCAATTGCCCCGCATGCGCCCAGCGTATGCCCGAAATAGCTTTTTAAAGAGCTGATCGGTTTTTTGCCCAGTAAGCGAGCAGTGGCCTGGGTTTCCGCAATATCGCCCTGATCAGTGGATGTCCCATGTGCATTGACATAGTCAATCTGGTCTGCCGGAATTTGCGCATCTGACAGAGCCAGTTCCATACAGCGCCCCATCATCTCCGAATCTGGACGTGTCACATGCTGACCATCGGTGTTGCTACCATAACCGATGATTTCTGCATAAATTTTGGCACCGCGAGCCTTGGCATGTTCATATTCCTCTAAAATTAAACAGCCAGCCCCTTCACCGACCACCAGACCATCACGCTTGCTATCGAATGGACGCGGTGTTTTTTCCGGATGCTCATTTTGGCTACTGGTGGCCATCAGCACATCAAACACCGCAGAACCTGCGGCGCTGAGTTCCTCCGCCCCACCGGCCAGCATCACGGTCTGCTTGCCATATTTAATCGCTTCATAAGCCTGACCAATTGCCATGGAACCTGAAGTACAAGCACTGGATGTCGGTAAGGTTAAACCTTTCAAGCCAAAATAAACGGTCATGTTGACAGCACTGGTATGCGACATCATGCGGATATACGTGGTGGCATTGAGTTTGTTCATATTGTTATCAATCAACATGCTGCCAAACTCGCCAATTGCATCGACACTGCCAGCAGATGAACCGAAGGCCACACCAGTTTGACCACTGCTTAAAATCGGATCATTTAATAGGCCGGCATCTTCCAGGGCTTTTTCGGCACAGACCGTGGACATTAATGCCACCCGTCCCATGCCGCGGGTCACCTTACGATTAAAATGCTTGGGAATGGTATAGGCTTCGACCGGACCGCCCAGCTTGCTGCGCAAGTCCGTGTACACTTCCCAGTCCGGCATATAGCGAATGCCGCTTTTGCCCTGCTCAAATTGCGCAAAAACCTGATCGGCCGTTTCACCCAAAGAGGTAATCCCGACCATGCCCGTGACCACAACACGTTTCATCAAATCAAGCCCCCATTCACTGAAATCACCTGTCGGGTGATATAGCTGGCATCATCACTGCATAAAAATTTTACGACCTTGGCGACTTCATCGACCTGCCCCATACGTTGTAAGGGTATCATCTTCAAGGCATGTTCTTTGACTTCTTCAGTGACCATTTCGGTTTCAATCAGACCCGGTGCTACACAGTTTACGGTAATCTTGCGTTTCGCCAGTTCCAGCGCCAAGGCCTTGGTCGCGCCAATTAAGCCTGCTTTGGCAGCACTGTAATTGACCTGTCCCCGGTTACCCATTAAACCTGAAACCGAAGATAAAGTCACAATGCGGCCGCCCTGTTTCAGACGAATCATTGGCATCACCAAAGGTTTGAGCACATTATAAAAACCGTCCAGTGAGGTTGAGACCACTTCATCCCAGTCGCTGTCGGTTAAGGCCGGAAATGCCGCATCCCGGGTTAAGCCTGCGTTCAATACCACGCCATAAAATGCGCCATGTTCTGCAATATCCTGTTCCAGCAATTGCAGCACTTTTTCACGATCATTTACATCAAATAACAACGCATGACTGGCTTGTCCCAATTCCTGAATTTCCTGCACCACCTGTTCGGCTTCCTGTTGTCTGGAGCGTGCATGGACAGTGACATCAAATCCTGCCTGTGCCAGTTGCAAGGCAATGGCTTTACCAATTCCGCGGCTTGAACCTGTTACTAAAATTCGTCTACTCACACTGACTTCCTGATCTCTTCTTTCATTTCTGGCGGCTCAAATACACTCAACATGGCACTAAAACGATGTTCCCGGTATTCAATTTCACATTGAAACTGCCCCAGCCCCTCATGTAAATAACCTTGTTCCGCTTTAATCCGTACGGTTTCCCCCAAAGCAAAATAAGGCACGGGCAACTGCATTTTACGCGTGCCCAATAAAAACCCGATTTTAGGCGGCAAGCCTGACATTCGTCCTTTATGTCCTGCATAAGCGCTAATGGTCTGTGCCATCAGTTCAATACTGGTCCAGGTCGGTAAACCTTCCGCCTCACAAAACATCAGTTCAGGCCGAATGACCAGTTCGGCAATGGCAAACACATCATTGGCTTCAATCAGATGATCGACAAACACCATCGGCTGTTCATGCGGGATAAACTGTACTGCATCCATCATTTCAGTTTTGTTCCAAAAATCAAACTAATATTGCTGCCGCCAAACGCGAATGAATTGCTCATTACGTAATGGATCGGTTGTTGCAACTGCGCATTCAGCACATAGTTGGCTTCATCCAGTTCCGGATCAATACTGCCTGAATGATGCAGCGGCAGCCAGGACTGATCAGCCAAAACCTGCTGACAGATCACTGCTTCAATGGCTCCTGCTGCCCCCAGACAATGTCCGGTTTTATGTTTGCTGCTGCTGATCGGCACATCATAGTTTTGAAATACCGTCTGTACGGCTTTGATTTCCATGGCATCATTTTGTGGCGTTGCCGTACCATGCATATTCAAGTAGCCGATATCATGAGCTGTAACACCCGCCATATCCAGCGCCTTTTGCATGGCTTCGACTGCGCCTTTGCCTGCCGGATGCGGTGCAGAAATATGCCAGGCATCCATCGACTCACCGGCTGACATCAGCATGACTGGTGCCGTTTCTTTGGACAATAAAAACAGCCCGGCCGCTTCGCCAATATTGATGCCGTCACGCTGTGCGCCACAGGGCTGACACAGGTCATTGGACAGGCTTTCCAGACTGTGAAAACCATTTAAGGTCAACCGGCACAAGGTATCGACACCGCCGACCAGCACCGCATCGGCCAGACCGGCATTAATCAAGCGCTGTCCTGCCGCCATGGCTTTGGCACTGGAAGAACAGGCAGTGGAAATGGTGTATGCTGGACCTTCCCAGCCCAGATACATTTGCAGGCCTTTGGCCAGGCTGCCCATTTCCTGTTTATAGTGATCGATTTCAATCTCGGTGTGATGGTTGAAATACTGTTTCAGCAGTTTTTCATTGTCGGCAATACCTGAGGTCGAGGTTCCCAGAATAATCGCCAGACGTTTGCGATCGAACTGCGCAGTATAGTTACGGATTTCGCTTTCAATCAAACTTAAGGCCGTTAAGGCAAAACGAAGATTGCGCGAGTCTACATCCTGTAAACATGCCGGAACAGTTTCGATTAAGGGCTGCTCATAAGCCCCTACCCAGACCGGCTTTTCTGGAATGAATTCTTTGCTTAAACTCAAACTATTCTGCTGTGTGGTCAGTGCCTGCCTGATCTGTTCAGCGGTATTTCCGAGTGCGGATAAGCCGACGCTCAACTGAATGCCCACTGCCGGATGTTGTGTCGTGATTTTATCACCCATGATCATGCCTCTTATTCAGTGCTGTCCGCATCAATATTTGCTAAGCCATCGTTGATGCGAGTAATGACCATCTGGTACGGCACCTGCAGATTATCCAGCTCAACCACATCATCCTGCTGCTGAATATTGAGCACATGCTGCTGATTGATCCATACTTTCCGGGTCTGAGCCGAAGTTTCAATACGGACATTCTGCTGCTGTAAGCGGGCAAAATCCGGATAGGTGGCATACAGAATATCGCGCACCACAAATTCAAACGGCAATAATTTCATTTGCTCGATGCGCTGTTCGACATGCACTTTCTGTCCATCAAAACTGAGCTTGAACAATTGCTGCCCGGTCAGGGTCAAAGCCAGCATTTCCAGCTTTTGGCCTTTTTGTTGCTGATACAGCAAAAAGCTGAAACTGTGCGCTTTCCACTGAATTTCTAACTGATCCTGACGCTGGTAGTTGTTCGCAGCCCATGTAGTCGTTGCCAAGCCTTGTGCTTTAAGCAGCATGGACTGACAGCCGCCACACAGCAGGACTGCGCCGATGAACATCCCCGTCCATTTCAGTTTCATCTTAAGCACCATTCATTTCTGTTTGCTGTAATTGCGGATCACGGCAATATTCCGCCAAAGTGCTTAAACGCTTTTTGGCATTTTTATGAATTGGATTGCTGCTGTCCCAGGCATAACCGGCCAGTAAGGAAGAAACCATACGGCGGATTTTGTCCTCCTGATTTTTCGAGAACACCACATCCTGAAATTCACCGCTATACCACGACTCCACATAGGCACGGAATACCTGAATGCCTGCACGTAGCGGTTTTTCATATTGCTCCGTCCAGTTGACCGGTTGCCCTTGCAGCAACTGGTCGACCAGCGGAATAGCCAGGCTGGAAGATTTCAGGGCAATGGTCACACCGGAAGAAAACACCGGGTCAAGGAATTCACCGGCATTGCCCAGTAAGGCATAGTTACGTTCGGCCAGATGTTTGACATCGGCAGAGTAACCCACCAGGGTACGTACTGGCGTGTCAAATTTGACCTTGCGCAGCACATGCGACAGGCTTTCTTCATCTGCCAGAATACGCTTCAGCAAGGCTTCCAGATCATCATCGGCACTGCCCTTAAAGCCATAGCGCTCAAAGAAATCCTGCTCGGCCACCACCCCGAAAGAGGAACGGCCATCGGCAAAGGGAATCAGCCAGTACCAGGCACGCGGATCTTTGGCATGCACCGTAATCAGGATTTTTTCCCGGTCAAATTCCGGGTCATTTAAAATGCCATCTTCAATATGGGTAAACACGGCACGGCGGACCGGAAAATCGGACGGGCTTTCCAGATTCAGAAATTTTGGCAAGATGCGGCCAAAACCGCTGGCATCCAGTAAAAACCTGCCCTGAATCTGATAGACCTGCTGCTGTTCATCTTTGACCGTGAGTACCGGATGTTCCGGCTCAACATTTACATCAATGACTTCATGACCGAAACGGATATCGGCACCGTATTTTTCTGCCTGCTGTGCCAGCAAATGGTCAAAATTGGCACGGCGCACCTGCCATGTGGTGCCCGGACCGTCGCTAAATTTCTCGCGGAAATCATAAAAACTGCGCTGCGCGCCCTTTAAAAAAGCTGCACCATTTTTAAACTGGAAAGCAAACTGCTCGACATGCTCACATACCGTATCCAGCAAGCCGGCTTCCTCTAAAAAAACCATGGATTGCGGCAGCAATGATTCGCCAATAGAAAAGCGTGGAAAATGCTGTTTTTCAATGATCGTGACCTGATAGCCTTTCTGGCGCAGTAATGCTGCTGCCGAACTCCCCGATGGCCCTGCGCCGATAATCAATACATCTGTGTGTTGTGTGGTGCTCATTGCACTGTACCTTATTCTCTCAGCTCTTTTGGCTGATACTGTTGAAGCACAACATGTCCGGCATCGGAAGATGTAAACAATGTTGCGTAGATAAATGAAAAAATAACCCCAAGTAATACCGTCAAGCCAAAGCAGTGAATGGCATAGGTATGGCTAAAGGATAATAACCCGAAACCCAGCAAGGTCGACATCATACATAGGAATAAGGCCATGCCAACCACTTGCGGATGATCATGCCCGTGCCGGTAGAAAATGGCATAGTCCACCCCAATCCCGATAATCAGGAAAGTGCCCATAATACTGAACAGATTGATTTCTACACCCAGCCAGGTCTGAATCGCAAAGGTGGTCATTAAGGCCAGACTGACCGGGAGCACTAAAGGCAAAATCGACTTGATGCCATAAATGATGCCCAAGCCAATCATCAGGCAGATTAAGGCTGAAACCAGTAACCACTGTGCCTGAATACGGTGCTGCTGGAACAGTTCGGACAACAGGTTCACCGGACGCAATAACTGTGCCTGCGGACTATTCAGCTGCTGCAAGGCAGCCACATCATGCACATTTTGTAGCAGCACCAGACGCTCGGTTGGGCTCATTTGTAAAAAAGCCAAAGGATGCTGACTCATTTCGGCTGGGCTGAGTAAAGGCTGCTGAGAAAGCTGCTTTTGCCAGGCCACCACCTCGGCCGGATTCAGCTGCAATGCCGTAGCGTAGTCCTGTAAAGCACTGGTTGGAATGGCTTGCAGCAATGCAATATTGTGTTGCTGCTCTGCTTTGGAGGGTAGCCATTGGCCTAAGGCCTGAACACCCTCCAGCTTGTTCTGGTTCTGCAAAACCTGCAATTTCTGTAGCAGTTGCTGTTCATTCTGTTCCAGCTGCTGCACCGTATCGCCATGCACCACAAAGTATTCGCTGCTTTGCTGCTGCATAAAGCGTTCACGGACATACTGATCTTCCTGCTGGAGCGTCTTATCTATACTTTGCAGGTTACGGATATCATCATTGCTTTGCAGCAACAGCAGACTGCTGCCTGTAATCATGGCAATGATCAAGATAATACCATAACGTAGGCCCTTGCTGGCCTGTACCCAGGAGCGTGCCTTGCCAATAAAACTCAAACGGCGAATCGCCGGTTCGGCATTTAAAGGCGGCAATCTTGGCAACAATAAAACGCTGGTGATCCATGCCGCAGCCAGTCCCACCATGGAAAATACGGCAATCTGCCTAAAGCCAGGAAATGGGGTAAAACTCAAGAAAATATACGCGACCAGAGTGGTCATCAGGCCCATAAACAGGCTGGGCAACAGCGGTTTGAGTACGGCAAAACCGTCAATCTGCCGATGCTGTGACTGCATGGCCATAAAGTAAAATGAAAAATCGACACAGACCCCGACCAGACTGGCCCCAAACACCAGGGTCATCAGGTGAATTTCACCAAAGACCCAATGGGTGATGGCAAAGGCCACCAGACAGCCGGTACCGACGGCAACCATTTCAGTCAGCATCGGACGAACCGAGCGGAAACCGAACAGCACCAACAGAAAAATCCCGATGGTCGAACCGACTCCAATGGTGGAAATTTCTTTTTCCGCCGAGGTGGTGCCGAACTGGGCAAACAGCAAGGTCCCGGTCCAGTGCGGCTGTACCTGCATCTGTTTCAGCTTTAAACTTAACTGCTCAATCCATGCAGCAGTTTTTTCCTGGTAATCAATATTGTAAGGGCTATTTTTGAGCTCCAGAACGATAAGGCGGGAAATACCCTGCTCATCGCGAATGGTGGCAAAGCCATCTTCAAGTTCAATATCCTGATTGCCCTGTAAACTGGACAAGCCCACGGCATAGCGTGGAAATAATAAGAGCGGGTCTTGCTGTAACAGCTCAGCAGTCACCGGCATGCCCGGGCTCATGATCTGCAACAGGCCCTGTTCGCTCAGCGCGGCATAATCTTTTTGCTCCAGCAGCTTTTGATCTGCGGATGACAGCAGACCGGCACGATGCTGATATAACACCTGGGCAAACCTGTCACTGTCCAGCTGTGCATGTAGAGGTTGCCATAAATCTGTTGCCGCTACGCTCTGTTTAAAAGTCGCTGTGGCTTTGGCCAGTGCAGCATCATCTTTGGCATTCAGCACCACAAAGACCTTGTCATTCAGCTGCTGACTGACATATTGCTGCGCCCGTTCCAAGCGGGGATCATGATGGGCTTCCGGCAGTAAGGCAAAGATATTGGTTTGAATATGAATGTCTTTTTTCAACCAAGCCGTACCCAGCGCGATGGCAATCACGCTCAGTACAATCAGCCAGAGCGCAGTAAATTTATTTTGCCAGTTGGAAAAGTGCATTTTCCTCAGCCGTTAAGTTTTGGGGTTGGGTGGTTTGCTGGCTAAAGCGAATGCTGGTGCTGTTGTTGGCTTTCTCGCGAATCACGATACGGTCCACATAACGCTGCCCTTGTGCATCGACCCGGACAAACAGTTTCTTAAACAAACTGCTTTTCGGGGTTAAGGCCACATTCCACTGTGCCGGACTGTAACTGGCCGAAACAACATTGAAATTTTTGGCCAAAGCCGCTTCATTCCCCGACATCAGCTGCAGGAACATGGTCGCGACCGAGCCATAAGGAGATTTGTCAATTTCAATCTGGCTATGCGTGCGCTGGGTTTTCTGTACCAGTTTACGAGGGGTCACAATCAGGTCGGCTTTGACCGGAGTCTGGATTTTCCAGATTACGCCCTGCGATTTGGAAAACAACACCGTACCTTTGGACACAAAGGTCTTGTTCATGCTCGCCAGTTTTTTTTGCTGTTCAAAATTGGCCCGCACGGTTGGCGTTTCAGAGAGCTGGCTAAAGATTTGTCTGAGCTGCGGATTTTGCGCATGCACTGCTTGCGACAGCAACATGGTCAGAGACAGCACTCCTGCCAGGAATAATCCTGCTGCACGTGGTAGATTGAGAAAGTTCATCTGCTTTACTCCGCTTTAAACTCAGACCAGGCGTGTAAACGCTGCAATAAAATTTGCGGTGACTGGAAACACATTTCCCGACTTTCAATATGCACCGCCACTTGGGTGGTATAGCCTTTGGTCAGCCTTTTACCGCTTTCCACATCAAAAATCTGATATTCAATTTTCAGGCGGTTTTCCCATTCTTTTAAAATGGCACGCACCCGAATTTTCTGCTCAAACAGGATGCCATGCGCATAACGTACATGGCTTTCAATCACCGGCCAGGCATAGCCGGAATCACGCATCTGCTTGTAGTTATACTGAAACTGGTCCAGCAACTTGCAGCGCGCAATTTCAAAATACTTCAAATAATGCCCATGCCAGACCACATCCATGGTATCTACATCATGAAATGGCACTTCAATTATTACATCGGCATGCATAGTCTGTTTCCCGTCAGATTTAGCGAACAAGTGCGCTATTCAATAATTCCAGATTTTCCAGTCGGTCGACCAAGAGTTGTAATTCGCCCTGTAATGGACGGTCTTCCACCACGTAATCAAAAGTCTGCAAGACCCAGGCCTTAAATGTGTCGAGGACTTCAGACAATTTTTCATCCAGGGTTTTTAAATGAATGGCCTGCACACTAGCACAGCACAGTGCTGCAATCACCTGTTCCGTTAATACAATGACGCGGCTGGCATCACGCGCAGCAATGGTGCCCATACTGACCTTGTCCTGGTTATGACATTCGGTTGAGCGTGAGAAAATCGAAGCAGAAAGCGTCTGTTTTAAGGCTTCTGCTGTCCATGCTGACACCCCAATCTGTACGGCCTTAAAGCCATGATTCAGTGGTAGACGCTCATCGGTTGCCCCGGTTAAATTACGCGGCAAACCATTGTTCATTTTATAGTCGACCAATTGCGCAAATTGGCGGTCCATTAAATCGGCAATATTGGCAATCATGATTTTCAGGCTGTCCATGGCTTGGGCAATATGACCGCCATAGAAATGACCACCATGCAACACGCGTAAATTCACCGGATCAATCAGTGGATTGTCATTACTCGAGTTCAGTTCATTTTCAATAAACTGGCGTAGCCATACTTTCGAGTCTTCAAACACACCAATAATATGTGGTGCGCAGCGTAGCGAATAACGGTCTTGCAAGCGTGAACTTTGATGTTCGGTTTGCACTTCACTGTTTAGCCAATTCCGCAATTGCGCAGCAATATTCTGCTGACCCGGATGCGGCTTTTGCGCAAACAGCACTTCATCAAAATGGCTTGGGTTACCTTCTAGGGCCAATACATTCAGTGCCGTAATGCAGGTGCTGGCCAAACTGATCTGTTCGGCTTTTTTATAGTTCAGGCAGGCAATCGCGGTCATCACCGCCGTACCGTTCATCAGTGCCAGTCCTTCTTTAGGACGCATCACCAGAGGCTGCATGCCTTTTTCTGCATAGACCTGGCCAATCGGAACAATCTGCCCCTGATAGTAAACATCACGTTCACCGACCAAAGCACCGGCAATATAAGACAATGGCGTTAAATCGCCACTGGCCCCAACCGAGCCTTCCGAAGGAATCACCGGAATCACGTTTTCATTCAGCATCCACACCAGACGTTCTAGCAGTGCATGTGAAACACCTGAATAGCCACGTGCCAGCGAGCACAGGCGTGTCACCACGACTGCACGTGCGCTAATTAAGTCCAGGTTTTGACCCAGACCACAGCCATGAAAACGCGATAAATGCAAAGGCAGTTCATTGACCTGATGGGCTGGAATTTCCACCAGACAGGAATCGCCATAACCGGTGGTCACGCCATAAATCACGCCTTCATCTTGCAGCAACTGATCCAGAAAATCGGCACCGCGTTGAATCAATTCGCGCCATTCAGCACTGGCCGGTAAAGCGACCGATTTTTCCTGACGCGCTACAGCGACGACATCTTCAATTGATAACGGATTTTCCCCAACAACTAAAACTTGCATTAATCTTTGTTCCAGAAATTATAAAAATTAAACCATTGATAGGGCGCACGAATACAGTGCTGCTCCAGTAATTCCACATATTCACGGGTTGTCGTTTGCATGGCTTGCAGACGGTTTTTGCGTGGAAAATTCAGCTGTTCGGCAATTGCGTGAATATGCACTTCAAAGTCGTCGGCCACGCGATAACAGAACACGGCGAGCACCGGAACTTTCAGCAAACTGGCAAGAATCCACGCCCCTTGCGGCCAGTTTGCATCTTCGCCTAAAAATGAAATCAACTGTACCCGATCCGACTGCACCGGCACACGGTCTGCGGCAACAATCACCCATTCTCCGCGATCCAGTTTTTCTTGCAACACCAAGGCTGTTTCAATCCCCAGTTCATCCACCGAAACCAGATTGACATCAGCATGGTCATTGAGCTTTTTTAAGAACTGGTTAAATTTGGTGGCATGCTTTTGATAGACCAAAACATTAATTTTTTGCGGATGTTCCGACTTAATGGCACGCAGCAATTCAATATTGCCAAAGTGCGACACCACAATCACCGCGCCTTTTTGGTAATGCTCACGAAAATATTCATGTCCATGTAAAACCAGTTGCTGTTCCGGGATTTTACCCAGCCAGCCCTCAATTTTGTCCAGAATGCATTCCCCAAACTGCATGAAATGCCGATAGCTCTGTGCCAGACTCGGCGTATGTAGAAATGGAGAATTTCTACCTGCAAAATGGTGCAATCGGGTCAGATATTGCAGTGAAGCCTGACGTGCGGCAGCCGCAAACAGCCAGTACCATAAGATAATAAAATACATCAATACCCGGCACAGCCATCGGCCACCCAAACGGTAGAACGCCAGCACAAGACTCAGTGAGGTCATGCCGCCACGTTCCTGAATATCACTCCATTTACCTGAATTCAGCTCGGCCACAGAATTAACCTTTTACTTTCTGTGCCAGCAATTTTGGCAAACGAATCAGCATCCCGCCCAGCAATTTGGCATGCGCCTTGCTCATGCCCAGATTGTCTCGCCAGACATGGTAATGAGAAATACCGTCTTCTGGATAAATGACTTTGGTCGGCACATTGATAAAAGGCACATTGGCCCATTTCAGGCGCACCAGAATTTCACTGTCAAAGCCCATACGTGGCTGAAATTTTGCCGAATCCAGCACTTTAATGGTTGAGGCTAAGGGATAGACCCGGAAACCGCACATGCTGTCCTTAATGTCAAACGACAGGCTGTTAATCCAGACCCAGATATGCGTGGCATAACGGCCATACAGGCGTTTTTTGGGCACCGATTCATCAAAAACCGGCTGTCCGATGACCATCGCATCTGGATGCTGTGCAGAAATATCAAGGAATTTTGCCACATCCTGCCAGTCATGCTGACCATCCGAATCGAGCTGCAAGGCATGACTAAAACCCAGCTTATGCGCATGGCGCAAACCACTCATCACGGCCTGGCCTTTGCCCTGATTATGGTGATGTTCCACCAGCTCCACGCCTGGATACTGTTCAGCAATGCAGTGTAAAAGTGCCGTACATGCAGCATCACTGCCATCATTGACCAGAATGATCGGTTTCTGAAACTGGTCCAGATGGGCGACCAAAGCCTCGATATAATGAGGATGGTTATAAACCGGAATCACAAAACATTGCTGCATATACATCTACCTTTAAATCTGATCGCTCGGCGTTTTAAACAGCAATCGTCCAGAGGCCAAGGTCTGATCTGCATGAGTAATTTCAAAACTGACTTTGTGCAATTTTCTGGTCAATTGCAATTGCAGCACCATAAAAGGCTTGATCAGATCCTGAAACTTCAACTGCTCGAAACCATTGCACCATTCCAAATCGGCCCAGGTCTGGCGGGCAAAATGCTGAATAAACCCGATCTGCCCCACCCCTGGAAAAATAGGATAATCTGGAAAATGCCCCTTAAAGCATTCCAGTTCAGGTGAAAACTCCAAACGGTAGGATGCCGAATCCGCGACATGCTGTTGTTCCAATACAATAGGCAATAACATAGGCTGAAATAAGGATTTCATGTATTGTTTATTCAGCTTGGATTGGGAGTTTTGCGGTAATTGTGTCAAAAAACGCCACTGTCTTGGAATGGCAATGCTTTCCAGTTTGGCTTTCAGCTGGGCTTTTAAGGTCGCGACATACTGTACTTTGCTGCCATTTTGCAGTTGCTGTCTGGCCTGCTCTGACAATACTGCAACACAGGCTAAAATCTGGCGATGTTCCCGTTCCAGAATCAGCACATGACATTGTACGATGTCATCCAGCTCGACAATTTTTTGCTCGATGGCATCCAGACTTAAACGTTTTTCTTCCAGTTTGACAATCCGGTCCAAACGCCCCAACAAACGGAATGGACTTTTTAAATTGCCGGCTTCAACCAGTTCAACTTTATCACCGGTAAAAATCCAGTCTTCGCTAAACGCATGATTGGTTCTGACCTGGAGTTCCTGCTGTGCATTGGTCTTTATATCGACATTGGCAAAGGGTATCCACAAGGCATCATCCTGCTGGCGATGGGCAATCCCGCCGGTTTCGGAACTGCCAAACACTTCGGTAATGGTACGGTTCAGATAGGGTCTTACACCGGATTCCAGTTTCCCACCAGAGGAATACACCGTTAAACAGTCTTGCAGCAGCACATCCTGAGTCCAGCGTTTTAACAGTGCCGGACTGGAAATCACATAATTATCCATCTTGAAAACAGTTAATTTTTTCTGGATATCGGCGACATCTTCGGGGAAAGCCAGCTGTACTTGAAAAAAGCAGCGACCGCTGGCCAATGGCCAGAGCAACTTAAACAGCAGGCCATAAATATGCTGATGACTGACCGTGGCAATCGCAATCGCCTGCCCAGGCAACTGAAAACTGGCATCCAGCCCCTGTACTTCATTCAGCAACTGACGCAAGCTGCGCGGGATTTTTTTAGGCTGACCGGTAGAACCGGACGTATAAAAATAAAGCTGTGCCTGAGTCAGAAAGGCATCATCCAGATCGAGTTCAATCGGCTGGTTGTAGCTATGGGATACAGTCTGGCGCTGTAAAAAATAAACATTCTGCCCGGCCAGTTCTTTTTCCAGATCACTGACCCGGTTCGGAGGCAGCAGTACCTGTTTTTTGGCCAGTAGTGCTGCAAATAACAGCACTAAAAACTGGTAACTGTCAGGCTCCCAAAGCGCCCAACTTTCCTGTGAAAGTGCCTCAATGGCATGACGTTGTTGCATCACATCCTGCCAGAAATCCTGAAAGCGGATCTGGCTTAAATCAGGCTGAATACACAGCGGTTTCAGTGAATGGAGATGATTTTGAAAATGACACAACATAATATTCTGTTTTTATTCCTGAAGTTGATTTAAGCGCTGCTGTCGCTTACGCAAGATAAATTCGCCCAGTAGTAACAACCCCATCAACACATAGGAAATAAAGCCGTTATACAATACCCAGACCTGCATGGAGGCAAAGAGTACGGTCGCCAAGGCAATCAGGGCATTCAATACAAAAAAACCGCACCATACAAAGGTGACTTTTCGGGTCCAGATCACCCCAGCTTCGGGCAAATCCGGTTCTGCCAATCGGGCAAAACGCTCAATCATGGATGGGGGGCGGATTAAAGTCGAGGCAAAAATCATACATGCCCCCACACTCATCAACACCGGATACAGTTTTAGCCAGGCATGATCTTTTAAAATCAGGCTCAGACTGCCACACAAAATAGCAAATCCGGTTAAGGGCCACAGCAAGGCATTGCCCTTGCTGAACAGACGCAATAAGCCCAAAACAATCAGCAGGCTGCTGACCCAGACATATTGTCCATGTGCCAAACTATAGCCCACTAAAAAGGGATAGAGCATCAACCCGATTGCCACTATCCCTTTAAAGATCAGTTTCATGCAGCAGACATGTTCTGAATCACAGTCACCACATCCTGTACTGTGCGTACGCTTTTAAAGTCTTCAGGATTAACCTGTTTACCGGTCAATTCCTTGATTTTGACCACCAGATCAATCGCATCGATACTGTCTACGTCCAGATCGGTGGCTAAATTTGCATCCAGCTGCACATCTTCAGGGCTAATCTCAAACAGATCTTCCATCCATTCTCTTAATTTTTCAAGTACTTGTTCCTGAGTTAGCATCACTACCTCTTATGCCTGTTGCTGTGCTTCAACCAAAGCCACCAGACTTTGAATTGATTTAAAATGTTGTTTGGTTTCCGCCGATTCAGCATTCAAATGAATGTTGTAACGCTTTTTCAGCGCCAGGCCCAGTTCCAGTGCATCAATCGAATCCAGACCCAGGCCATCCCCAAATAAAGGTGCTTCGGTTTCAATATCATCTATGCTGATGTCCTCAAGGGCCAGAACATCAATAATCATTTGCTTTAATTCATCAGCAAGATTGCTCATTTTTTAGATAACTCTTGGTTAAAAAATTGGTGTAATTGATGATTCAGCTGACGCACGTGTTTCGGATTCACCGTTACATCCTCTAGCAGATCATCGACTTGTATGGCATCCAGTACCTTCACATGAATATGGAAAGGCTTGGAAGGAACGTGATACCACTTTTCATTCTTGGTTAAGGTTGAAGGCGTACAGCTAATCAGCACCGGACGAATCGGCACGTTGGCACGAATGGCAATATTGGCCGCACCGCGCTGAAATTCATTCAGCAACTCGCCTTTTGCAGTCCGGGTACCTTCAGGAAAAATCAGCAACGATGCTGCCTGATCCTGCTTTAGCCTTGCCACGCAATCATGAATAAACTGTTCCGAACCGGCATTTAAAATATAACCGGCATTCTGCACCGGACCTTTGGTAAATGGATTTGACCATAAAGCCTGCTTGACTACACAGTTGGCTTGTTCCATCAGCCCGATCAGCACCACCACATCCACCAGGGTAGGATGGTTGGCAATCACCAGTTCCTGCTTACTGTGCTGTAATTTTTCCAGGCCTTCAATGTCATAGGTCATAATTCCGAGTTTTACCATCATTTCGGTAAAGCCCTTGAAGCTATGCTTAATGACTTTTTGGGTACGCTGCTGCCTTAAACCGGGATTCTGAGTCGACAGTTTCACTAAGGGTGCAATTAGCCCCCCAATGGCCACGCCGCCAATCCCGAAACTGGCGAAACTGAAACCGGTTGCGCCCACACGCCACAGGTAGTTGGCTTTTTGCTTGATTTGATCGCGCTTTAACATTTTTGCCATGCCTGAGTTTGAGGATAATCAAGACGCTGTTCAGATTGCTGCCAGAAATCATAAAAATTCTGCGCATCAATATATTTATGACGCTGGTTGCCTAGCGCATGCATATCCAGTTGCAGGTTGGGTGCTTCAAGACTCACCATTGCCGACATGGCAAAAGCGGTAAAAGGCTCAGCTTCGTGATAAATTTCCGGCAATGCCTCATCGTAATACACCACCAGAACGCGTGGATTCGGTTGCGTTGCGGTTTTTAACCAGGCATAGGCTTCAATCAGGGCTTCACTCCACGAAGCCGCCAGACTGGTCGATGGGGTCGTATCCTGACATAAAATGGAATACAGTCCGGCAATCGCATTATGTACGGAAGTTGAAAACTGGGTCGGTGACGGCGTCTGATCTTGCAGTACATCGGCCAGAATTTTTAAAGTCTTATGTTCATCGCCATATTGTGAAGCCCAGACAATATAATCTGCCGATTCGGAATTCAGCGATTGAATGGCACTGCTTAACGCGAGTTTGGCAATCCCTGACAAACGTCTGCGCTGCATGGCTGGAATTTGTTCTAAGGCGGCAACGGTTTCATCGGCACGACTTATGCACAGTTGTGACACATTGATTTGAAGCATTGCCCTAATTTTCCATACCCTAAAATATTTTAGCTCGAGGCTATTTTAATGGGTCGGATTATAGCATTTGTAATAAAAATTACACAAAATGTATCTTGTATAATATTGAGTATTTAAAATTATAGTTTTGATTTCATTGTTTATTTTGTTTAAAAACCCTTAAAAAACCGATCAGGCATAAAAAAACCAGCAACAGATGTTGCTGGTTTTTATGGCATCAGTGCAATGCTGGATTAATTGCCTTGCACCAAACGACGCGCACTAATAATGCCCGGCTGTTGTTCCAAACGCGCCAAAAGACGGGATAACTGGGCCAAACCTTTCACCTCAATCAACAATTTCATGTTGGCAATACCATCCGCTTCAGAAATGGTATTCACCTGACGGATATTGATCTGATCCGAGAAAATCACTTGAGTCAGGTCTTTGAGCAGACCGCGGCGATCATAAGCCTCAACAACAATCTGTACACTTTGACCACGGGTCGGCTGCATTTCCCAATCGGCTTCAACGGCACGTTCAGGTTCCTGGGAAATCATGCGTACATAATCCGGACAGGCCACCTTGTGAATACTGACGCCACGATTCAGGGTGATATATCCCCCAATGGATTCACCATGCACTGGCTGACAACACTGGGCAATATGCAGTTCCACATTGTCCAGACCGTCAATTAAAATGCCATGTGCAGACAGGGTATGGCTGGCACGCGGATTCAAGGTCGGTTTGAGTACCAGTTCAGGCTCATCCTGACCGATATGCATATGACGGTTGACCTGATTGATCAGGGCATGCAGGCTGATGTCGCCATTCACCAGCCCGATCAGGATATCTTCACCCAACTTGACATTGAAGTGATTGCAATAGTCACTTAAATCAATACTTTTGGGATGAATCGCCAGGCGTGAAAGCTCTTTGTTGAGAATTTCACGGCCGACTTCCAGATTTTTACTGCGGTCTTGCTGTCTGAACCAGTGACGCAACTTATCCCGCGCGCGGGCAGTTTTAATATAACCTAGCGAATTGACCAACCAGTCCCGGTTCGGCTCGCGATCTTTCTTGGTTAAGATTTCAACCTGCTCACCGGTTTTCAGGGTATAGGTCAGCGGCACATAGCGCTGGTTCACCCGTGCCGCATAGCACTTGTTCCCCACTTCGGTATGCACGTGATAAGCGAAGTCCAAAACAGTCGAACCACGCGGCAACTCTTTGATATCGCCATCACGGCTAAACACATAAATTTTTTCAAAGCCTTCAAAATCTTGAATCTGTTCAAAATTTTCTGGCTCATCCTCTACTTTATGCGCACTGGCATCATTGCGTTCCTGATAATGTTCCAGTACGGCACGCAATGAATGTAAACGATGATTGAAGGAATGATCGGTATTTTTGGCGCCTTCTTTATAGTTGAAGTGCGAACATACCCCAAGCTCGGCTTCTTCATGCATATCCTTGGTGCGGATTTGCACTTCAAGCGACTTGTTCTCTGCAATCACGGCAGTATGCAATGAACGGTAGCCATTGGCTTTGGGATTGGTAATGTAATCATCAAACTGATGCGGAATATGGCGCCAGATTTGATGCACAATGCCCAAGGAGTGATAACACTCGGGTACGGTTTTAACCAGAACCCGCACCGCACGGATATCGTACAGCTGGTCAAAGCTTAAGTTCTTGCTTTTCATTTTTCGATAAATCGAATAAATGTGCTTCACCCGTCCGCTAATTTCGGCTTCAATCCCATGGCTGGCCAGTTCGGTTTTCAGCTTATCAATCACAAACTGAATGTACTGCTCACGCTCCAGGCGCTTCTCATTCAGCAATGAGGCAATTTCTTTATAACGCTCCGGGGCCAGATAACGGAAAGCGAGATCTTCCAGCTCCCATTTCAGCTGGGCAATCCCCAGGCGGTGTGCCAAAGGCGAGTAAATGGTCAGAATTTCACGCGCAACACGTTCCTGACGTTCCCGAGAAGCTTGGGCCAGTTCACGCAAGGCGTAGGTACGTTCGGCCAGCTTGATCAGCACCACGCGAACATCTTCGGTCACGGCAATCAGCATTTTATAAATGCCGCTTAAATGTTCGCGCTGGTTGTTATTAAAGTGGTCTTCCAGACGCTTGTTCTTTTCAATCAGCTCGGACAGCTTACCCATCGCCAGTGTGCCTTGCACCAGGCCATAGACTTGCTCGCCAAAATGCTCCTGCACTTCTTCCAGCGTCATCACGCCTTCACGAACGCTACGATATAGCATTGCGGCAGACAAGGTCGCTTCATCGACATGCAGATGCGCCAGAATATCGGCCATTTCAATGCCGGTATAGAAGGTATTGGAACGATGGTTGACCGTACTTTGCAGTTCTTTCTGCAAAGTTAAATGCGCTACATCTTCGAGTTGTTTTAGCGCCGTATCATCTAATATGCCACGAACCCGATTTAACCATTCAGCCAAATCTTGTTGGGCTTGTTCGGCATGTTCTACAGTCGCTTCCTCCGACAACTCATTGAGACGTCCAGGAAGCTGCTCACGTACTGTGACCATACCCTACTCCTACTTTTTTACACTTCATATTATAAATCGTTTATTTCGTTGTATTTTTCGAATAAGGCAATAGATTCCACATGTCCCGTATGGGTAAACATATCCATTACCCCAGCCTTTTTTAATCGATAACCATGTTTTACCAGCACTCCCGCATCTCGCGCCAGTGTGGCAGGATTACATGACACATAAACGATTCTTTTTGCACCAAATTTGGGCACATAATACATTATTTCCTCCGCCCCTGAGCGTGGAGGATCAATCAATAATGCATCAAATCCCTGATTTGCCCAAGAATGATGCGAAAAATCTTTTGTTAAATCTTGTGAATAAAATTTTACGTGACATATACCGTTTTTCTCGGCATTTTCTGCACCACGTTGAACCATTTCCTCACTTCCTTCAACAGCAACCACTTGTCCGGTTTCACCGACACAACGCGCCAAGGGTAAAGAAAAGTTTCCTAAACCACAAAACAGGTCGAGTACACGCTCCCCTTGCTGCAATTGAAGCAAATCACATGCCAGCTTCACCATCTGCGGGTTAATGGTGGAGTTGACCTGAGTAAAATCAAGCGGATTAAAGCCAAATTTCACATCAAATTTGTCCAAAGCATAATGCAAACGCATCGCCGCGGCCGGATCATCGACACGATGCAAACTGTCGCCCCCTGCAGGCTGCAAATACAGTTGCCACTGTCTGTTTAACGCAAACTGTTTTAATTGGTTGACATCATCGGATGACAATTTTTCAGTATGGCGCACCAGCAATGCAATATCCTGATCCCCCATGGCCAATTCTACATGACCAATCGCTGCTTTGCCCTTTAGACTTTGGAGTAATTGTTTGAGTTCGGTCATGGAACCAAATTTACGATCCAGCACCATACAGCGGTCAATCGGCGTCAGCTTATTGCTCTGGCGTTCACGAAAGCCCACCACCAACTGCTCTTTGGCTGGAATATAACGCACACCGATACGTGCTTTACGGCGGTAGTCTTCACGTTGTGAGCGTAAAGCTGCCAACCATTGTTCAGGCTGGATACCGGCAAAATGTTCCAGATGCGACTTCAAGACCTCCTGTTTCAGTCGAATTTGTTCATCTTGCTGAATATGCTGCATATTACAGCCACCACAAACACCAAAATGCGGGCATTGCGGCTGAACACGCAAATGCGAAGGCTCGCTCAGAATCTCTACGCAATCGGCTTCTTCTAAACGTTTCACCACATGGGTAATTTGTGCTCTAACCGTCTCCCCCGGCAAGGCATATGCAATAAAAACTTTTTTACCGTGCTTGTCACTCGGATGATCGGGATGCGATCCATAGTGCGCGATTCCCCGTCCTTCATGTGAAAGAGACTCAACCTGAAATGTGTAAATCGGATGCTGAGCTGGACGTGACTTGGTTCTATGTTTCATGAATACCTAGGGTGTGGGAGAGATAAAATCTGTAGCGGTAAATTCGGTATGCTGTGAAGTTTCACGCCATACCTGAAGAAAATCTGCGTGTTGCAGTTGATGCTGTAAATACTGGATGGTGGCTTGAACCCAGTAACGGTGATCTTCAGCCAGCAATTGGCCTTTCAGCAATAGCCAGCGCAAATAGATCAGCCAGGTATTCAGCACATCGCCTTCACAGTAGCT
This sequence comes from Acinetobacter sp. ANC 4216, assembly GCF_004331195.1. Lineage (NCBI taxonomy): Bacteria > Pseudomonadati > Pseudomonadota > Gammaproteobacteria > Moraxellales > Moraxellaceae > Acinetobacter > Acinetobacter sp. ANC 4216. The sequence continues at coordinate 56,247 of NZ_SJOC01000014.1, forward strand.
GGTTAATTTTAACCACTGCTGTGCACGGACATATTCCGGAACATGGTAAGCACCATCACCGCGCTTGCCCGGAAATCCCAGCAGATGTGCAACATCATCCAGCTTCTGGAAATGACGGCCATTAAACATCGCCATGACATCCATCAAATCGACATGGCGCTGATGGTAACGGTTCTGGTAATTATTATAACGCTTTTGCTGGTCAATTTCGCCCTGATCAAACAAACTCGGTGCCGACAGACCGTGATACATGGCACGGAATAGAATCACCGGCAAATCAAACTGTGAACCATTCCAGCTCACCAGGGTTGGATGGCGCTTATCAAAAATGGACAGGAATTTCTTTAAAATTTCCGCTTCAGTATATTGCTCTCGGCTAAATGAAAAAAGTTTCATGGCACCATTTTCGTCAATCCAGAGACCAGAAATACAGACAATTTCATGCAGCGGCAAACGCTGGAAATCTGTCCCTGATTCCTGACGGCGCAATTTCATTAACGCCTGCTCAAGATCCGCTTCGGGCAAATCCAGATGATATAAATGCGCACCTGACTTTAAATCGGTCAGCGTTTCGATATCAAAAATCAAGACAGGTAAGCGCATTTCATCTCACAGTTTTTAATTATTCAGGGTCAACTACAGAGAATAAACCTGTAGACAGGTAGCGGTCACCACGATCACAGACGATGCAGACAATTACGGCGCCCGGATTTTCTTCCGCCAGTTTAATGGAAGCCCACACGGCACCGCCTGATGAGGTTCCGGCACTGATGCCTTCTTTGCGTGCCAGTTGACGTGCTGTTTTTTCCGCTTCAATTTGCGGAATATCGATAATGCGGTCAACACGTTTTGGATCAAAAATGGTAGGCAGATATTCTTGTGGCCAGCGACGGATACCGGCAATATTGGAACCTTCCGAAGGTTGCAAACCGACAATCTGAATATCCGGATTTTGTTCTTTTAGGTATTTGGAAATCCCCATAATTGTGCCTGTCGTTCCCATGGAACTGACGAAATGGGTAATTTTACCGCCGGTTTGCTGCCAGATTTCCGGACCGGTCGTCCGGTAATGGGCGTCCACATTGTCCGGGTTGCCAAACTGGTTTAAGACCAGTCCTTTTCCTTCTTCTTGCATTTGCAGCGCCATATCACGCGCCTGTTCCATATTCTCGGACTCGATCAGCTCGGCGCCATAAGCACGCATGGCATCTTTGCGTTCCTGACTTGAACCTGCAGGCATAATGAGTTTCATTTTATAGCCACGCATGGCAGCCACCATGGCCAAGGCAATTCCCGTATTTCCACTGGTCGCTTCAATCAATGTATCGCCTGGCTTGATTTGACCACGTTTTTCAGCCTGCATAATCATGTTGTACGCTGGGCGGTCTTTTACCGAACCTGCAGGATTGTTCCCTTCAAGTTTCGCCAATACTGTTGCTTGAGTGTGACTTGCCAGACGTTGTAAACGCACCAGAGGCGTTTTTCCTACATAGTGATCCAGTAAAAATTCGTCAGCTTGGAAATCAGGGGTGGTATTACTCATTATTTGCACCTATATCGAGGTGCGCCTATTGTATGGAAAAATGCTTCCTCCTGCACCCATTTAGCAGGCTTTTTATTGAAAGTGATTAAAGCACAGCCAGTTTTAAATAAAGCGTGCTAATATGCAAAGCATAGGGAATCAACTGCTTTAACCATGTCAAATATCAATAAAAAGTTATTTAAGCGTCTACACTTAAATCATGCTTATGGACAACTCATCGCCATGATTTTTGTCCCCATTATGGTTTTGGCATGTGTGGGGGCATTGCTGGTTTTATCCGAAACATCCAATGCCTCACGTGCGCAGCAACGTCAGATGGCTATTGCGATTGTGACCCGCTATCAGCTTACCGCCGAAGCTGCATTCGATCTGCTCAACCGCTATCCATGGCAATATGATCAGGCTCGTAATACCCTGCAAGTGATGCTGGATGAAAAACATCTCATTCGTGCCGCAATTATCGATCCCCAAGGCAGAAACCGTTTAAGTATTGGTTTTCAGGATCAGGAAGCTTGGCCCAAGATTGACGCTAAAGCCGATTTTGTCGGGCCTATCCTGCATAATCACAATCATATCTATGCCTTAAAAATTAATGAACATACCGATAACCCGGCCACACTGGTAATTGAGCTGGATAACCAGCCCCTGGAAATTGCCCACTACCGGGTCATGATTGTGCTGATTGCCACCGGCCTGCTGACGTTATTGCTGCTGTTACTGTGCCTGAATTTCTACTCACGGCGCTGGATTGCGCCAATGTACGAAATCCGGATGCAGTTACAGCGCCTGAATGCCGACACGCTTGATCAGCACATGGTGATTAACAGTACCGGGGAATTGCGCTTATTGCAGCGCGATATTGCCAACGTGGTGAAACGCCTGCACTTTAGCTTTCTGGAACTCAAAGAACATACCGAACAGACCGAAGATGATTTGCGCCGTACTTTAGATACCCTGGAAGTTCAGAACATTACCTATCGTCAGGCACGCGACCAGGCGATTTCAGCCAACCAGTCCAAGTCGGTGTTTCTGGCCAATATCAGCCATGAACTGCGTACTCCCTTGAACAGTATTGACGGTTTTATTCATTTATTGCTGCGCCAAGGCAACCTGAGCAATGAGCAGAACCTGTATTTGCAAACCATCCGTAAATCATCTGCGCATCTGCTGGCGCTGATTAATGACGTGCTGGATTTCTCCAAGATTGATGCCGGCAAGCTGGAACTGGAAACGGCCCCGTTTGACCTGGAAGAAGCCATTTTTGACGTGATGGATATGCTCTCGCCATTGGCTGCGCAAAAGCACATCGATATGGCATTCTATTATGCCGACAATGTGCCAACGCAAGTCATTGGCGATGCCTTACGCTTCAAGCAGATTCTGACCAACCTGATTTCCAATGCCATCAAATTTACCCCAGATGGCGAAATTATTGTCCGTACCCGCATGGAACATGATGACATTGGACAATGCCTGTTGCACTTTAGCGTGCAGGACAGCGGCATTGGCCTGAGCGGTACAGACCGGAAAAAACTGTTTGAATCCTTCTCGCAAGGTGATGCTTCGGTGACCCGTCAATTTGGTGGTACAGGACTTGGCCTGGCCATTTCCAAACAGCTAGTGCATTTGATGCAGGGCCAAATTGGCTTTGAAGACAACCAGGAGCGCGCACCGACCGAAAAAGGCTCGACCTTCTGGTTTACCGCCATGTTTGTGGTGGATGAAGACATTGAAATTGTGCATCCGCACTTTGAACAAATGCAGGTGGTTTCCTATTTGGCCCATCCTGCAACCGCCAACATTCTGCGCCATTATCTGGAAAATTATGGTGTGCATCATGTCGAAACCGGCTCGATTCTGGACCTGTTCAGCCAGCTGAATAAATTCCCGACCAACGATGAAAATACCTGGCTGATTGTCGACCATAGCGGCGATGGTGAAGCACTGCTGAAAGAAATCCGTCAACGCTACCACGGCAATATTGCCGTGTATGGCTACCAGATGGCGCTCGATCCAAACATGCTGAACGATTACCGCGCCCGTCCGCTGTATCAGCCTTTAAGCCGTAGTGCCTTGATTCAGCTGCTCAGCAATCAGCCTGTTTTCGAGCAGGATGTGCATGAAGAATTTAATGGACAAGGTTTGCATGTACTGGCTGTGGATGACCATTTACCGAACCTGATTGTTCTAGAAGCACTGCTTGCAGAGCTGAATGTCACCACCACCAAGGCCTTAAGCGGTCAGGAAGCCATTGAAATTATTCAGCAGCGCATCGAGCAGGAGTTGCCGGCATTTGATGTGGTGTTTATGGATATCCAAATGCCGGTGATGTCCGGAATTGATACCACCCGTGCCATTCGCTCGCTAGAGTCGACCCTGGAGAATCATAAGCGCCTGCCGATTATTGCCCTGACCGCACATGCCCTGGCCGATGAAAAGCAGAAACTGTTGCAGGTCGGTATGGATGATTACGTCACCAAACCGATTCAGATGGAACAGATTATTCAGATTCTGACCCACTGGACCTCGGAAAGCTTCAAAAAGGCGAAAAGCATCGAGAAGTCCATTCTGATTGAAGCGCTGGATCCCAATATTCTGGATTGGCAACAAAGCCTGCAACTGGCGGCCAATAAAGAAGATCTGGCCATCGATTTACTGCAAATGCTGATCGACAGTTTCCCGACAGAACTGGATGAAATGCAGCAGTTGATTGAAATGGAAGATTTTCCTCAACTGGAACATGTGCTGCACCGCTTATATGGGGCGACCCGCTATGTCGGGGTCCCTCGCCTGCAGGAAGTCACCGGTGGATTTGAACAGTTTGTTTCTTCCTTACGTAAAGAACGCCGCAAGGCGGATGAGGCCTTTATTCAGGAAACCCTGAAACGCTTTGATGAATTGCAGTCGGTCATTCAGCAGGTTGAACAGGCCTCACAGCAAATTTTGAACAAGCAAAGCATTTGAAGGACTTATTCAAATTTTGGCAGTAGCGTCCATCTTTAGATGTGACTCTGCTGTCATGTATCGCGGCATGTATCAGAGAAATACCCGTGTTATGCTCAAAACCATATAAAAATACAGGTCTAACCCATGGCTTTACTTCGCATAGAAAAAAATAATGGCATTGCCACCGTTTCCTTAAACCGTCCAGAAAAGCGCAATGCCATGAGCTTTGCTTTATTGCGCGAACTGGTGCATGCCGCCAAACAAATTAAAAAAGACCGCTCCATTCGCTGTGTCATTTTAACCGGCGAAGCACATGTCTTTAGTGCCGGAATTGACCTGGCCGATTTAAATGCGCCAAAAAATACCGCTTATGCAGCCTGGGAACTGCTCAAACCGGGACAAAGCCTGTTCCAGAAAGCTTTTTTAATCTGGCAGGAACTGCCTGTACCGGTCATTGCGGCAATCGAAGGCTATTGTCTGGGTGCCGGCATGCAACTGGCTTTGGCAGCCGATATTCGTATTGCCCATCCGGACACCAAAATGTCGATTATGGAAAGCCGCTGGGGACTGGTGCCGGACATGGGACTGACCCGTTCCATTAAAGGCATCATCAGTGTCGATCTGGCCAAAGAACTGACCTTGACCGGACGTATTTTTGATGCCAGCTATGCCAAAGAGATTGGTTTGGTGACGCATCTGGATGAATCACCGATGAGCAAAGCCCAAGCGATTGCAGAAGAAATGCTGCAACGCTCTCCGGATGCGCTGGCAGCGGCTAAACAGGTTCTTGATGCCATGCAACATGAACCGAAAAAATCATTACGCCTGGAGAAAATCTGGCAACTGAAATTACTGTTGGGCAAAAACAGTAAATTGGCCCGTAAAAAAGACAAGAACCCGGAAGTTCAGTTTTTACCGCGCCAATATAAGTAAAATAGTCCAATAACAGCATGGTCCAGAGAAAAACACATGAGTTTTGATCGTAATACAAAAATCGCATTCCTAGGCATGGGTCTCATGGGCAGCCGCATGGCGACCCGGCTGATTCAGGCCGGTTTTGACGTGGCGGTATGGAACAGAACGGCATCCGCCTGTGACGTGCTGATTGATATGGGCGCTACGGCCCTAGACTTGCAAAATATTGGGCAATATCCGGTAATTCTGACCTGTCTGGCCGATGATGCTGCCGTACAGGCGGTGTTTGATCACATCCAGCATCAACTGACTGCGGGTCAAGTGATTGTGGATTTCTCCAGTTTATCTGTGGATAAAACCAAAGCTTTGGCACTGCAGGCACAAAACCAGCAAGTGCAATGGATTGACTCGCCTGTTTCCGGGGGTACCGCAGGTGCCGAACAGGGCACACTGGTGATCTTTGCCGGTGGCGACACGCAAACCATTCAGGATTTATCGCTGATTTATAATGTGCTCTCGCAACGTGTGACGCGTATGGGCGAAACAGGTACGGGGCAAGCCACCAAAATCTGCAATCAGCTGATTGTTGCAGCAAACAGCACCTTAATTGCAGAAGCAGTAGCATTAGCCAGACAGGCCGGTGTAGATACCACCTTGCTTGCCCCTGCACTTGCCGGTGGTTTTGCCGACTCGAAACCGTTTCAGATTTTAAGCCCGCGTATGGCAACGCATACTTTTGAGCCGGTGCAATGGAAAGTGCAAACCCTGTCCAAAGACCTGAATAATGCCATGCAGCTGGCTGAACAGTTCAATTTAAATATTCCTGTCGCAAAACAGGCACTTTCACAATTGAAAACCCACCAAAATAATGGCTATGCTGAGGCTGATCTGGCAACTGTCATTCAACTGGTTGAATCTTGAGCAGACCATTTCTTAGCACGCAAGGAGTAACAGCATGATGAAGCTGGCGGTAAATTTATCCATGATTTTTACTGAAGTACCTTTGATTGAGCGCTTTGCTCTGGCGCGCGCGCACGGGTTTCAGTATGTGGAAATTCAGTTTCCCTATGAACTCAGCATTGAACAGATTCAGACCCAACTGACCCTGCATGATCTTGGCTTGTGCCTGATTAATGTACCTGCAGGTGACCTGATGCAAGGCGGCAATGGGCTGGCTGGCGTACCGGGTCAAGAAATTGAATTTCATCGTGCCCTGGAAAAGGCCATTGAATATGCCACCGCACTGAATGTATCCAGTGTGAATATTTTGGCAGGCAAGCAACCGCTCGATTCAGATTTGTTGCCTTGCTTAAATACACTGGCAAAAAATTTAAAACTGGCCTGTTCCATGTTTGCTGTACACAACATCCAGCCGGTGTTTGAAATGATTAATGGCACCGACATGCCGCGCTTTCTGGTACAGAATATTGCCCAGGCCCAGGAGATGCTGGAAGCTGTACGACACCCTGCGCTGAAAATGCAATATGACTGCTATCACATGGCAATGATGGGTGAAGATGTGCTGCAAGGCTTAAAGGAAAATATTCAGGATATTGGGCACATCCAGTTTGCAGACTGCCCGGGACGTCATCAGCCTGATACTGCACAAATTCCATACGCAGACATTTTTCAATGGTTAAGCCAAAGTCCCTATACGGGTTTCACCGCGGCAGAATACAAGCCCCAAGCGCATTCCAGCCATTCCTTTGCCTGGAAAGATAAATATTTTGCAAAACATCCACAAAGTTAAATTATGAACAGATTTGAAATTTAGCCCCAAAACCGCTATATTACACAGTGAGATATTGTCCGGAAATTAAACCTTTTATGAATTTAGAACCATCGCCCAGCGCTTCTAATTCTCTCGAACACGCAATGAATGCTCATGCTAAAGATGTACAAGCTTGCTTAAAAGTTGTACATGAAGCCCTCTTAGATGTAAAAGCAAAAGATATTCTAGAACTTGATGTCAGCTCAATCAGCAATGTGGCAGATGCCATGGTCATTGCGAGTGGTACATCAACCCGTCACATTAAAGCCCTTGCAGACAATGTTGCTGAAGAAGCACGTAAAGCAGGTTTCCGCCCTCTCGGCGTTGAAGGTGAACGTGATGCCGAATGGATCCTCATCGATCTTGGTTTTGTTGTCGTTCACGTCATGCTTCCAACAGCGCGTAAATTTTACGATCTGGAAAGCTTATGGCGCGCAACTCCAGAATCAGTAGCCTAAATTAAAAAAGCGACCTTCAGGTCGCTTTTTTTGTGCTGCTGTTTTGGGGATGCCCAGCCTGAACTTTAGACCGAACATCCACTCCATCCAGATTAATCCACTATAATAAGTGATGTAAATCCACAGAAGGATATTTGCTCTTGATGTCCATTTTCACCCGTGCATAGACCTGATCGGCCTTGCTTGGCCCATAAAATTCGCAATAGCATTCATAGGATGCAGTAATCACCTGAGCATAACTGGTAAGCGGCAAACATTCCGTAAAAGCAGCATCATTCAGATTCGCGGATTGCTGAATGGCAATGCCCAGGGCTTGGACATGATTTTTCACTTCCGCATTAAAATCATTCTGATCAGCTGTAGCTACTGTTTGCACTACCCCATTAATCAAATCAAAAAAAGCATCGGCAAAATCGGCTGAAATCGGCACCTCTGTCAGCTCTTCCGTTTGCACTTTCGGCTTGGTATCCAGTAGCACCTGTTTTTCAACCGCCGACATTTCGCATAACACCTGTTTCAACATTTCCTTGCGCTGAACACGCAATTCATCGGTATTGCAAATATCATTCATAAAACGGTTGAGTACAAATGAAGGCTTGTCGCCATACTCCTGTTCCCAGTAATTCAATACCCGTTCCAGTACAGTTCCTTGCAAATAATGGCTTAAACCGCGCTCAATTGCCTGTTTCTTTTGCATCACAGTGAGTAATTCATTTGGCATAGCTAAACTCCCCTTCTTGGTTCAGTGGCGTCTGGTAATATCATCTGTTTCAAAAGTCACATCGCGCTGAAATTCAGGATAAGACAGCTCGGCATGTTCGGTATAATCCAGACCGCGCTGTTCATGTTGCGTTCCGACACGCAAACTCCCCAGCATTTTCTTTAGCACCTTAAAGGTAATCAGCGCGATTCCAAATCCCCAGGCAAATGCTGCCAGCACCCCTAGCACCTGAATGGAAACAATTTGCGAGTTGAACATATCGGCTTCAAAAAACAGGCCGGCAGCCACTGTTCCCCACGCCCCGCAAAAACCGTGTACCGTCACTGCATCCACGACATCATCCAGTTTTAATTTTTCCATTAAGACCGGCAAGGTACTTACCAGCAAACCTGCAATGGCACCGGTGATGACGGCAAAAAGTGGCGACATGGTTGCACAACCTGCCGTAATACCCACCAAACCGCCCAATGAGGCATTAATGGTGGTCTTCATCAGGATTGCCTTGCCACGAACCAAGGCATACAACATATAAGCCACCGCAGCAGCACAGGCGGCCAGATGGGTATTTAAAGCAATCCGGCCAATACTGACATTGGCATTCACCGTGGATGCCGCATTAAAACCGAACCATGCAAACCACAGGATAAAACCACCCAAGGCTACCAAGGGCAAGTTATGTCCCGCCAAAAAATGACTTTGTCCATTACGACCAAAACGTCCCAAGCGCGGCCCCAAAACAATGATTCCGGCCAAAGCGACCCAACCACCGATGGAATGCACCACGGTTGAACCGGCGAAGTCGATAAACCCCAAGGCCTTTAACCAGCCTGTACCCTCAAAAATACTGCCCCATGCCCAACTACCAAAGACAGGATAAATAAGGCCACTGACCACGGCAGCAACGACAATATAAGCGACAAAGTGAATACGCTCCGCCATGGCACCACTGGCAATTGTGGTTGCAGTAGCGGCAAACATCATTTGAAAGAACAGCAGATTCCAATGCCAGCCATCCATGTTATCGGGTGCGAAATGACTGGTGCCAATCCAGCCCGAAGCGTTCATGCCGAACATGAGCCCAAAGCCCACCAACCAGAAGACCAATCCCCCCAGACAAGCATCCATATAGTTTTTCATTAATACGTTAACGGTATTCTTGCTGCGTACAGAGCCACTTTCTACCATTGCAAAACCGGCCTGCATCAAGAACACCAGAATCCCGCCGATGACCACCCAAACGCTGTCGAGTGATAAACGTATTTCTTGAATATTGGCTGTGTTTGTCGCAGCTTCACTTGCAAATGCAGGTAGTGAACAGACGCATAACAGCAATACTAGACACTTTATTATTTTCATGAACAGTCCCCCTAAAACTGAATCACAAAAATGCAAAAGAAATGCCAGATTATCGAGATTTATCTTTTTATTTAAAAAGGCCGGCAAATGCCGGTCTTAGCACAACTTAATTTCTAAAAATATCCCTAATCAGCAATATCTATTTAGAAATAAACAGTTAATTGCCATTTTATAAAGCATTTTTGTAATATCGCTTGATCAGACAGCACCAAATAAAACAAGAAACCATATCCTTATAAAATGTATCCTGCTCTATTCTTCAATTTAATTATTGAAAAGTCATATATTTTAGAAACAAAAAACCACCCGAAGGTGGTTTTAATCTCCCTAAATCCCTCTTTATGAAAGAGGAACTTTTGAAGCGTGGATTTAGTGACCGCCGCCGTTAATGGCTTTAGTCATGTCTTCCACAACTTTCTTGGCATCACCGAAAATCATCATGGTTTTTTCGTTATAGAACAAGTCATTGTCCAGACCTGCATAACCGGTTGCCATAGAACGCTTGATCACCATAATGGTACGCGCCTTATGTGCTTCAAGAATCGGCATACCATAAATTGGTGAACTTGGATCATCTTTCGCTGCCGGGTTGACGACGTCATTTGCACCAATGACCAACACCACATCAGTTGCCGGGAAGTCAGAGTTGATTTCATCCATTTCCAGGATGTCTTCATAAGCCACGTCAGCTTCAGCAAGCAATACGTTCATGTGACCAGGCATACGACCTGCAACCGGGTGAATTGCAAAGCGTACTTTAACGCCTTGTTCTTTCAGGATTTCACACAGTTCTTTTACGGCATTTTGTGCACGGCCTTGAGCCATACCATAACCCGGAACAATCACTACGCTGTCTGCATTTGACATCAGGAAGCCTGCATCATCTGCTGAACCTGAGCGGTGGTTACGCTGAACCTGCTCGCCCTTGTCACCAGAAGCCACTGCTGCACCACCCATTGCACCACCAAACAATACGTTGATGATTGAACGGTTCATGGCTTTACACATGATGTAAGACAGAATTGCACCTGAAGAACCTACCAGGGAACCGGCAACAATCAGCATATTGTTTTCTAAAGTGAAACCAATACCTGCTGCAGCCCAGCCAGAGAATGAGTTCAACAGTGACACCACAACCGGCATATCGCCACCACCGACCGGTGCAATCCATACCCAGCCAAATGCAAGTGCAAGTGCAGTCATTGCCCAGAAAGATGTCATGTCGCCGGTTAAGAAGAAGTTGATACCACAACCCAGCATTGCCAGGAAAATAATCGCCTGTACCGGCTTAACCCAGCCACCCGAAATGGTTTTCGCCCATTTCTTCGCAGCCAGTTTACCGTAAGCAAATACGGAAGCTGTAAAGGTGATTGCACCCACGAAACAACCCACGAACAATTCAAATAAATGAACGCTGCTCATATGTGCATGCTGAACACCAGCTGCTGTTAACGCCGCTTCATTCTGTGCAAATAGCGCAGTTAACTGGTTGTTATGCAAAATCGCGGCAATGGCAATCAATACTGCAGCCAAACCAACAAGCGAGTGCATCAAGGCAACAGTTTCTGGCATTTGCGTCATTGGAACGGTACGTGCACGGGCAATACCCACAACAGCACCAAGAACCATTGCACCGACAATCATCCAGATCACAGGATGTTCAGCCACAAAGAAAGTCGTGATCACGGCAATTGCCATCGCAATCATACCGTAACGGTTACCGGCAATTGCAGTCTTAGGACCCGACAAGCCGCGCAGGGTCAAGATAAAAAGAATGGCACCGATCAAATAGAACCAATTGGCATATTCTCGAATAAATTCCATTGATTAGCCCTCTTTTTTCTTTTGCTTTGGCTTAAACATTTCAAGCATACGTGCAGTCACGGCAAAACCACCGAAAATGTTGATACTTGCCAGGAACACTGCAACCGCGCCTAAAATGCTCACGATGTTTACGCTTTGAAAAGCCACGTTGGCATCGACACCAATCACTGGCAAGCCTACGGTTTGAATCATTGCACCAACGATAATGATCGAAGACAATGCATTGGTTACCGCCATAAGTGGCGTATGTAAAGCAGGTGTTACGCCCCAAACCACGTAGTAACCTACGAAGATGGCAAGGACGAAAATTGTAATCGTTTCAACCATGATGACTCTCCTTAACCACGCTTCAGCAGTACTTGACCGCCATGAGTTACCAGAAGGGCTTTTTGAATTTCCTCTTCCGGATTGATGGCAAAGTTTTTCTCTGCATCAAACAGGGTATCGAGGAAATTAAAGACGTTACGTGCATACAATGCTGAAGCTTCAGTCGCAACTGTAGAAGGAATATTTGGAATACCCAAAATGGTCACGCCATTATCCGTCACGACATTTTCACCGCACTTGGAACCTTCCACGTTACCGCCAGACTCAACCGCCATATCCAGAATGATTGAACCCGGTTTCATTTTGGCCACTGTTTCAGCACGAATTAAACGCGGTGCATCACGGCCCGGCAACAGTGCAGTGGTAATCACGATATCGGCATTCGAAACAGCTTTATCGACAATGACCGCCTGGTCTTTGATGTATTGCTCACCTGGCATCCATCCATAACCATTTTTAGCAGCGTCAGCAGCTTTCTGCTTTTCTTCATCCGACATTGGCACATCGAGCCATTTACCACCAAGCGATTCGACCTGGTCACGTGCAGTTGGACGTAAATCGGTTGCTTCAACCACAGCACCTAAACGTTTTGCAGTTGCAATCGCTTGCAGACCGGCAACACCTACACCCATAATCACCACACGGGCCGGTTTTACCGTACCGGCAGCCGTCATGAGCATAGGGAACATGCGTTGATATTCTGCGGCCGCCAAAAGTACCGATTTATAACCGGCCAAGTTAGCTTGAGAAGACAGCACGTCCATGTTTTGGGCACGGGACAGCGTACGCGGCAAAAGCTCTAATGCAAATGCAGAAACCTGCTGCGCTGCAAACTGATCCAGCTCAGTGTTGCGATACGGGTCAAACATCGCAATGACTGCAGTTTTTGGCGCAAGTTTTTGAATTTCTTCGCCTTGAGGGGCACGAACTTTCAAAATAATCTGACTGCCGGTATAGGCATCATCCGTAATTTTGGCACCGACCTGTTCATAGGCACTGTCAATATAAGCGGCTTTTACCCCTGCTCTACGTTCAATGACTACAGTATGACCAGCACTGATCAACTTCTTGACTGTTTCTGGCGTTGCCGCCACACGATTTTCACCGACAACAGTTTCGGTTGGGATTCCGATCTGCATGAGCGTTCCTCAAGCTAATTTTTCTTAAGTAAACATCGCCGTAAGCAATGTTTCCCCCTAGATGCGTTTTTGTTGAATTTTTGGATTCTAATTGAACTTTTTTAAATTACCACCCAATATTTATTTAATAAATACCCATATTTTGAACTGGTGATTCATAAAAATAATCATACGATATATCATCTATAGGTTTAGCATTTATTTCAGCTGTGCTGAATGACTTTAACTACCACGCTCAATATTTAATGTTTGGCTTTACTTAAGTGCCTGGGCCGAAGCTGCTCTACCTGACCAAAATCCGAGATTGATCTTTCTGACAATACAGCCTTGCTGGCTTGAATTTATTTCTTCCCTCAAATTGCCTGATTTATTTATAAAATTATTAAAATTAAATGGTTTTTTTTATTCATTGACTCTGGTGACATCTGAAAGGCTTTTTTTGTCTTGAAAAAATATCCGTCACTGAAAAACTCGTGCTGCGACGATTGCATATTTTTACAACACTAAAAAATAGATAATTTTCTTATTTTTATGCTTTTTTTGCTCTTTTATGTTTATTCGTCCTAAGTCTAATCCGATTCAAAATTTAATAAATATTTTTTTCATCGTCATTTCGCATGATGATGTTTTAAATTTAATCAGCGGGTTGCGCGTATTTATTGCACCCATTTGGTGCAAATAATCGACTTTTAGGCTGATTTCCGACTTTTCATTCACAAATTCACTGATCTTTAGCCTAACAAACCCTTGGCAGAAGTATTGTCCGGATAAAATTTATTCAAGACTGATTGCCCGGATTTCTAACTTTCGCAGAAAATTGTAGCGACGGATAAAAATCAGCCTGAGTTTAGCGATCAATTATTCCATACAGGAATCATCACCATCATATTTTTGCATTTAACCTGGGCGGCCAAAAACTTTATAATTCACATTTAGTTCCTGATTGCTCTGATCAGCAACCCTCATCAAGTAGATAAAATGAAACTGAGTCTAACCAAAACACAACTGGGTTCATTGTTTGCGATCTGTGCTGCTTTCCTGTTTAGTACCAAAGCCATTTTTATTAAGCAAACCTATGCCCTGTCACCTCTGGTTGATGGCACAGTGTTAATGGCTTTGCGTATGGCCAGCGCCTTACCGTTTTTTTTGCTGCTGTGCTGGTTCAACCGTCATCACAATAAAGCGCTGGCAGCGAAAGACTGGGGTTTATTGATTGTTGCAGGGCTAATAGGTTACTACTTTTCAAGCTGGCTGGATTTTGTCGGTCTGATGTATATCAGTGCCTCTCTGGAACGGATTATTCTCTTTCTTTATCCGACCCTGACCGTTTTGGCTTCCAGCGTGATCTATAAACAACGCTTGAGCCTAAAAAGCCTGTTTGCTATCGCTTTAAGTTATGGCGGTACGGTTATTGTGATGTTGCAGGAACAAAGTAATGTCCCTCATGAAGGTCATTTCTGGCTGGGAGCAAGTCTGGTCTTTGCCAGTGCAGTATGTTTTGCTGCCTACTTACTGCTGACCCCACGCCTGATTCAACGGTTTGGTTCATGGAATTTTACCGGTTTGGCCCTGAGTATTGCCTGTATCGGCACCTTAACCCACTATTTTGTTGCCACACCCCAACCTCTGAACTTACTGTCTCAGCTTCCTTCCAGTGTAATCTGGTATGGAGTCGCTTTAGGCTTTCTGGTCACCGTGTTGCCCACCATTCTGATGGCGCAAAGCATTGCCCGGCTGGGTGCTGCGCAGTCTGCCATGATTGCTTCGATCGGGCCGATTCTGACCATTATCTTGGCCACCATTTTTCTGGGTGAGCATCTAAATGCCATTCAATGGCTGGGCTGTATGCTCAATATTGTTGGCGTCATGATGATCACTCTTTCTAAAAAGAAATTCTCACATTAATTTTTTTGGTCTGATTCAAGCCTTGTACAACCTAAAAAGTACGGCTTTTAAAATAGCCACAGAACGCCGAATAAAGACCGCTTTTCCCGTATATTTGTACATCCAGACTGATAGCGCTTGCTATACTCTGCAGGTACATTGCAATGCCGGCAAATTTTGTCTGCATGAAACAAAACAAGGATGGTTATGAAAACTTCTCTCGACATCAGCCAGGATAAATCTTTGCTCTGGCTGATGGCCATAGCCTGTGGTCTGTGTGCGGGAGCCAACTATTATTGCCAGCCTTTAATCCATTCCATCCAGCAATATTTTCATGTTCCTGAATCACAAGTTGCCTTAACCGTGACGTTTGCCCAGGTATCCTATGCACTGGGCTTGCTGTTTATTGTTCCAATGGGTGACATTGTCAATAAAACCAAATTCATTCCTTTACTGATGATCATGGCGGCCATCGGTTTATTTCTATGTGCTTTTGCCGTCAACTTACCCATGCTTTGGCTGGGAACCATGATTACGGGACTATTTTCAGTTGCGGCACAAGTCCTGATTCCCCTAGCCACCATGGCCGTCAAACCGGAAAAAACCGGTGAAGTGGTAGGTTTCCTGATGAGCGGACTGCTGGTCGGACTGCTGCTATCCACCAGTCTTGCGGGTTTAATGTCTAACCTGTTCAACTGGAAACTGATCTATATGCTCAGTGCGGTATTGATGCTGATTTTGGCTTTTCTACTCAAAGCTAGACTGCCACACATCCCCATATTAAAAATGAGCTATGCGCAAATTTTTAAATCCATGGCAATTTTACTGAAACAGGAGCCGCGTTTAGGATTTCGTTCCTTGATTGGCGGTTTTGTATTTGCTGCCATGAGTACCCTGTTTTCGACCATTGCCGTTTTGCTGACCTCATCCCCGTTTTATCTCTCTGATGTGCTGGTCGGTGTTGTAACTTTGGTGGGGGTATTCGGTGCATTGTCTACGTCTAAAATTGGCAAAATTGCCGATCAGGGCCATACTCAATCCCTCACCTGGATAGGTCTGTTCACCCTGATTGTGAGCTGGATTTTTCTTTATTTTGGTGGGCAATCTCTGCAAAGCTATATTTTGGGTTACGGCGTCATCAGCCTGGGCCTGACCATTGTGCACACCAGTAATCAAAATATTATTTTCCGTTTACGTCCAGATGCTAAATCGAGGATTAATTCTATTTATATGACCTCTTACTTTATTGGTGGGGCGTGCGGTTCCGCATTGGGCGTTTATTCATGGCATCATGGTGGCTGGAGCATGACCTGTCTGGCAGGATTGAGTCTGGTGCTCTGCGCTGCCTTTTTTGCCTTTCTGGATATGCGCTATCACTCTGCTGCCTCCACTTAGGCATAAAAAACTGGCAAATAAAGAATTTTCTGCCCGACTCGGCTGATTGCAAAATAGAATTTAACAAACTTGTACAACGGGATAAAACGGTTTGCCCAAATCCAGACTATGCGCATTTTCTAACAGTACAAAGATAAAGGTCGGTAACAAGGCGGCCAAAATATTACAGGCATCCTGCAATTGCCGGCGATTGACCGAACTGTTATAGGTGGCACCGCCATGAATGATCTGATTGCGCAAGGTATAAAGACGATTAAAAACAATAAATAAAATATCTACTGAGGCCTTTTCCTGTAAGGTTTTTTGGACTTTTTTCTTCTCCTGTTCAAAATCTTCTTTCCAGCTGTGCTGGCTGATTTTTTGATTCTGATAATCCCAGAACTCCTGATACACATAGGGATTTTCTAGAAGCAGACGGATGGGTTGGCTAAATTTATCCCAAAGCACATGATAAATTTTATGTTCCCGATCTTTCTGACAAATTAAATATAAAAACTGCCTGAATGTCTGCTTGTCCTGATTGAAGGCAATATCTTGTGCATAAATGGCATTAAATGAAATCCACAGGCTCATGAATTTAAGATCAAGGTCGCTATCGAGTTCGAGTGATTTTTTTAACCAGCTTAAGCCGCGATGGATTCTCAAGTTGAAATAATCTGAATGCTCTGCCTTTTTACTTTTAAAAACTTCTTCTAAAAGCATCATTTATCTGCTCATACTTTATTATTCTCATAATTAAACATACCCAATTCTATGAAATTTACAATATACGGAATTGAATAGTTTGTTGTTTGGGATCGAATAATTCATATATCTCTATATAAAGGGCCTATTCACGCCTTTCTGCCAGGTGGTTGCTTTGAGCAGAAAGGCCAGATAAGCCTGATTTTTATATTTTATTGTTTTATTGCATCATGCGTATTATCGAGTAAAGATCGGTATAACTTGACATATTGATCTGTCATAAGATCAGCGGTAAACAGTTTTTCATAACGCTGCTTTGCATTTTGTCCATATCGCTGAGCCGAAATTGGATCATGCCATAGTGAAAGCATTGCATCACGTAAAGCTATAGGATCTGATGGCGGGACGACCAACCCGGTTTCTTGATGAATATTTATGTAAGTTGTACCAGTACCAATTTCACTTGAAATTAAAGGCTTGCCATACATAGCCCCTTCCAATAAAGAAATGCCGAAAGCTTCGGAACGTAAGTGTGATGGAAATACTATGCCGTAACTTAACTCAAGTAAGGCAAATTTATCCTCATCAGGCAACTGCCCCAAGAAATGAATATTATTTAAACCCATTTTGGCAGCTTGCTGACACAGCTCATCCTCCAGAGGCCCTGCGCCCATAATGACAACAGGCAAATCCACACCTCTCATAGCTTCTACCAGAATGTGCAATCCTTTGTAGTAGCGTATTGCACCCACAAATAAGAAGAAACGCTCCCCCAAATGCTGCTGCCAATATTCTCGGCGTGCTATATCACTTGGAGGATAGGCAGCTCGGTCAAGTCCAATTGGAATAATGCTGGTTTTATGCTGGTAACGGTGCAGTATCGGACTAGTCACCATATAATTGGGAGAAGTTGCGACAATGTGATCAACACTATGCATAAACCTATGCAACAAGGGTTTATATAATTGTAATAACAGTTTCTGCTTAACAATATCTGAGTGATAAGTGACTACTGTTGGTTTCTTACATCGAGTTCCAAAATGTACTAAATCCATGAAGGGCCAAGGAAAATGATAATGGACAATATCCGCTTGTGAGGCTAATTCCCGGAAGTCTTTAAAGACTGATAATGAAAGTCCAGTCGATGCAAAATACAAGTCTTGCTTGGACGTATGCGTAAGATGATGGGCGTATGGCTGATTACGGGTTGCCCCTCGCTTACTTAATGTCAAGACTTCAGCAGCAACGTCATGAACTCTTCCACCTTCAGCGAGTTGACATATGACTTGCTCAACCCCTCCAACCGAATCAGGATAATAACACTTAAAAAAATGTAAAATTTTCAAGAAGAAGACACCATTATTTTTTTATATACATGAGTAGTTTGCTCGGCACAAAGCGACCAGGAAAATACAGACGCTCGTTCCAGGCCCTTTTTGATGGCCCATTCTCTCCAGGTATCGTCCTGCAAACCTTGAGCTAAAAGTTCAGATAATTTATTTATATCTTGTGCTTCTGACATTAATGCTACCTCACCTACCACCTCAGGTAAAGAAGAGCTATTTGAACACACCACAGGTATGCCAGATGCCATAGCTTCCAAAACAGGCAAACCAAAACCTTCATATAAAGAAGGAAATGCAAACAGTCTGGCTCCAGCAAAGAGTAAAGGCAGTTGTTCTGCAGGCAGGAAACCTAAATATTTTGCCCAACCTTCTTTTTCTGCCTGTTTAATTTTTTGATGGATGTCTTCACTCCGCCACCCCTGATACCCCGTCAGCACCAGTGGATAATGTTGTCTGAGACTCATCGGCAACATTGCATAAGCATCTAATAAAGCCATAATATTTTTACGTGGCTCAATCGTTCCCACAAAAAGAGAATATTTTCCACTGCTTAAACCGTATCTCTGTAAACAGGGAGTTAATTCATCAGCTGACCGAGGATGAAACTCTGGACCACATGCCAAGGGGACTGCATGAATTTTATCGATAGGCCAAGAAAAATAACTGGATAATTCTTGACGTGTATATTCAGAATCTGTGATTAACGCATCTGCATGTTTTAATGTTTTTTTTAATTCTTTTTGCAAGTATTTAATACGCTGTGGTGTATTGCATTCACTCCAAGTAAATGGAGACAAATCATGAAATGTTGCAACCTTTGGCCCCGCAAAGGGCGGAAGAAAAAAATTGGGGCCATGAAACAAGAAATCTTTATTGCCACGTAAAGCCCTTGCCTTTAAACAGGGCATTAATAATCTATAAGCTTCAGTCGCTAAATAACTGCTTTGAACCCACTGCTTAAGTTTATGCTGATTTCCTGCTTCTTCAGTTACTTGAGGTAATTCGGGCAAAAATTTCTTACCAGTAAAAAATCGGAGATCTGTAATCTCTGAAGAGCCTTGTAAATGCCTTGCCAGTTCATAAGTATATCGACCAATCCCTGTCAGAGGAAAACGCACGGCATCTATAGATAAGATAACTTTCATTCGCTTTTTAACATCCAGGTTAAAGTTTCATGAAGTTTAGGCATCTTCCAATCCCCTATTATTGTTTTTAGTAAGGTAGCATCTCCACACAAGGTTTTAACTTCACCAGCACGAACAAATGCCGGGTTGACCCGAATCTCTATATGATGGCCAGTAATTTCTTCACACATCGCCACGATTTCACGTAATGAATAAACCTCTTCGGAGCATACATTAACAACTTGCTCAAATGCTTTTGCCTCTATTAAGCGACGATAAGCATTGACCACTGCTCGCACATCACTAAAATCCCTCCATACCTCAAGATTACCTAATTCGATTACACTGGATTGCGCTTTAAAATGAGCAACAATTTTAGGCAACAGGAAATTTTCTGCCTGACCTCTACCCGTATAATTAAAGGGTCTCGTGATAATAATCGGTAATCGCTCTTGCCAAAGTTTGGCCATATACTCCATGGCTAGTTTACTTACCGCATAATCGTTAGCCGGTGCGGGCAAGGTACTTTCAGGAAGGCTTCCTTCCGAGGTATTTCCATACACATTTGCACTACTAGCAAGCAATACCGCTTCTGGTTTTTTTTCAGCTTTTGCCAACACTTCCAAAAGATTACGTGTGCCTTGCAAATTGATCTGATAAAAAGCATTCGCATCGCCATGCCCAACAAATGCAATTGCAGCCAAATGAATGACGATATCAGGTTGTACCCGAGAGATTACGGCAGTCAATTCTGCAATACTCATCAGGTCTGCCTGATAATAATCAACAGTAGTAGCAGGTTGAGAACCTAAACCTGCTACATGATATCCGGCAGCTCGCATTTCTGCTGCCATATATTGTCCAGTGAAACCTTCACTACCAGTAATCAATACTGTTTTGACTGCATTCATCATCAGAATGAAAAACCTTGTGTGTTACGGCGCAAGTCTTGCTCTACCATCATTTGGCACAGCTCTTCTAGCGTCGTTTTAGGCTCCCAGCCTAATTTTTCTTTGGCTTTTTGAGGATTACCAATTAATAATTCTACCTCAGCAGGACGGTAGAATTTTGGATTAACACGTACTAAGACTTTACCTGTTACTTCATCAATACCCACCTCATTTTCATCTTTTCCTTCAAAACGAAGTGTATAACCGGCAGCTTTAAATGCCATAGCTACAAAATCACGAACTGTTTCAGTACGGTTTGTTGCCAACACATATGTATCAGGCTCATCTGCCTGCAACATAAGCCACATGCCTTCCACGTACTCTTTAGCAAAGCCCCAGTCACGTTTGGCATCCAGATTACCGAGCTCCAGTACATCCAGTTTACCGAGTTTGATCTTGGCAACAGAATCGGTAATTTTACGGGTCACAAACTCGCGACCACGGAGCGGAGATTCATGGTTGAATAAAATACCGCTACAACCAAAAATGTTATAACTTTCTCGATAATTGATCGTAATCCAGTGTGCATAAAGCTTTGCAACACCGTATGGACTACGTGGGTAAAATGGAGTTTCTTCCACTTGTGGAATCGCCTGCACCTTACCAAACATTTCAGAAGTTGAAGCTTGATAAAAACGAATTTTTGGATTTACGATCCGAATGGCTTCAAGTAAATTTAAAGGCCCAATACCGGTAATTTCTGCTGTCGTTACAGGTTGATCAAAAGACACGCCGACAAAACTTTGTGCTGCCAGATTATATACTTCAGTCGCACTGGTAGTTTGTAAAAGTCGAATACTCGAAGACAAATCCGTTAAATCGTATTCAACCAAATGAAGGTTCGGATGTTGATCAATCCCTAATTCTTCAATACGCCAAAAATTCACTGAACTTGTACGGCGGTAAGTACCATAAACTGTATACCCCTTTTCAAGTAATAGCTGTGCTAAATAAGCACCATCTTGACCGGTAATACCCGTAATAATAGAAGTTTTCATCATAATATACCTAATAATAAATTAGTAATTTTGCAATATAAATATCAAGTTAAATCAAATGCTTTCATAAGTTGAACTGTACTTTGCTTCCATGTTAAAGCATTAATAGAAGAAGTTTTTGGATGGTTATTCTGTAGAAAAAGTTCAATCCAATTCTCTATAAAGGTGGCTAATTCCCTATCATGAGTACAATTAAAATAAGCTGCTTGACTCCCTGCAACCTCTCGAAATACAGGAATATCTCTGGCGATTATGGGAATATTGTGTTTTGCTGCTTCAATAAGTGGAAGACCAAACCCTTCGCCTACACTTGCAGCTATTAGACACGTTGAAGAGTTGTATACCAAATTCAAATATTCATCACTTATTCCTTGTAACCAAAATAATCTTTTTCCAAGTTGTTTATGATTTCTTATCTTGTTGATAACCTTCTCATTGCGCCAACCTTCTTTCCCCACAATAACAAGCACTTTGTCAGAGTCAGGCTGAGACCAAAAAATGTCAAAAGCATCTAATACTAAATCATGCCCTTTGCGTGGCTCAACAGTACCTACCATTAAAAATGACTTTGAATTTTTTATTTGCTCTAATACATAATTTGAATCATTCGGGAGCCCTGTAGATGGTATCGAACTATCTATATCAGCCCCAAGATAAAAATGTCTGATTTTAAGAAATTGATTTGGCTTAGTTACATGATCGTTAATCCATTCTTTTAATTTTGTCGCAACATCTTGAGAGATACATAGGGCATAATCTGCGAGTGCAACAACTTTAAGCCATTCTATGAACTCATTAGATAGGTCAGGTACAAAAAATTCCGGGAACTGAACTGGCAATAAGTCATAAACTACTACACCGACAACTACTCCACGTATCTGTAGTTCATTTAATATTGCTTTTTTAGCAATAAAACTGCCGGGATGAAGATCGAGAATTAAAATATGATCACCAGGGAAAAAATGTACAATTGACTCTCTAAGAGAAGATTCTTCAACAGGATGCAGTTTTCCATTTATATTTAAAGAATGATAAAAATAATGATGTCCACTATAAGAAAAAATTGGTTCAACAGAATAATTACTAAATTCGTTAGTCGATAATTCATGCAGTATGGCTCTTACCACACGTTGTATACCTGTGGCATGATCAAAATGAATTAAACAACTAATATCTATATAAATCTTATTTTTAACACTTGGGTGATTTGCACCGATAGATTTACTTATTACTCTGATTTCTCTGTCATTCAAATGATAAATTTTGATTAACTCTCCTGCTTCTTTAATAATTAGATCTTCTTCATCTATTTTTTGATCTTTAATTTTTCTATTTAAATAAAGATCTTCAAACTTTTCTAAAATTAAGCCAGCAGATTTGTCCCAAGAAAACTTTTCAAGCTGTTTTTTTTCCTGTTCAATCAATAAAGAACGATAATTTTTATCAATAATAATTTTATTAAGTTTTCCTGCTAATTCATCAATATCAAATGGATCAAATAGGGCCTCTGGACAACCCACTACTTCAGGTAAACTCGAAGAATTTGCAGCCAAAACTGGGGCAGCGCATGCTATTGCTTCTAATGGAGGTAATCCGAAGCCTTCACTATAGGAGGGAAAAACAAATGCAGCACATTTATTATATAGTATAGAAATATGTTCATCTGGTGCGTAACCTAAGAATATTAAACATTGTCTAGGTATTAAATATTTCTCTGCAATTTTTCTAAAATGTTCTTCTGCCTGCTGGATATCCTTTCCTACCATAACAAGGGGATAGGAATTCTGATGGTTAGGACTAAGTTTTGAATAAGCCTTAAGTAAGGAACTTAAATTTTTATGATCATCAGCCCCTCCCACATATAGAAAAAACTTTTCATCATTAAGGGAGGGAATAACATCTTTAACAGAACATGACTTATGAAAAAAAACGTCTGATCTATACGAATTTGCAGCAACGACAATGTCATCTGGACTGATATAAAGACGGTTACATATTTCTTGTTTAGAATAGTTGGAAACAGTTAAAATTAAGTCCGATTTTTTTGTTTGATTAATCTTTTCTAAATACCAACCTCGAATAGAACTGCTGAGATATTTATCTTCATAGATCAGTGGTATTACATCATGTAAGGTTGTACATATAATCATGTCACTATGATATCTGCCTATACTCGTAGCAGCATTCTCGTTCCATCCTTCTTGAAAATTAGGAATCCACAACACGTCAGGATTAAGCTTAAAAATACACCATTCTCTGATTAATTCTGCAACGGCTCTATGTGCAGGATTACCTGAAATCCCACTTATATCGTCAAAGTGTTGCAGCCAAAACTTAATATTTTCAGGTGGAACTGAGGCACCAAAAATATCATAAATTTCAGCTTTATTAGATCCGAGTGATGAATTTGCAAGTAGAATTAGTTCATGTTTATCTTTAGTTAATTTAGCCAGTGCTTTAACAATTTCTACAACATATCGGCCAACACCTCTTTGACCCGAGGCCTCACTTTGGGCACATTGCACATCAACAACAATCCGCATTATCGGCTCCTTTTTCATTAATAACTTTCTTAAGCTTTTTATTTATTTCAGATTCATAAGGAGTCAAAATTATAGTTTCATTGCTGTTTAAGCTAATGCCCTCTACTTTTGTATTGAAAGTTAGATTTCCTTTTGCCGAAAACTGAACAAGACGTTGATGTAATCGAGGAAATTTCTTGGTAATTGATATGATTCCAGAACGTAGGTATGGTTTATTTGAAACAAAATTAATGCTAGATCTGATCAGTAGATATAATACTTTTTTACTCATATCATAGGATCTAATACGATGAGTAGTTTCAAATATTTCACCCGATATAACCTTTTTTATAAATCTTAAAGGACGGGTTATTCTCCAAGACGTACTTTGGTGTAGATCTAAAACTCTTCCATGCCAATAGCCTATTTGTGAGTGTAATTCCTGCTGAGTTAGTTCGAAACTAGCGATCTCCTGCTGTAGCTTGCTTAGCTCTAACTCTAAATTATGAGCATTATTTTCTGTTAAATGGATAATATGTTTTAACTGATTTTCAATATTATCTACTTGTCGGGCTTTTACTTCAGCTTGATGTACCTTATCTAAAAAAGCCGTATCATAACGTTCAGCTAAAGTATTTAGTTGTAAACCATATTCTTGATTAAATGCATGATCAAATAGCTCCAGTATTTCAGTTGAAGCCGTCTTTTGTGCTATCACCGCATAGTCAGGACTTACACCTTCAAATACATCATTTAATGTAGGTGATAATTTCCCTACAAGTTCTTTAGATTCTTGTAATCTCATGATTTTTGTACGGGAAAAACCATAATACTCTGGCAAAAAAGAAAGTAGTTGGGGGGGGATTGGTCTTTGGTGAGTTGGATCTAAATAAAAAAATTTAGTGGCAACAGCAATACTTTCAGGATTCGGAGTTTCCATAATCAATAAGCCACCTGGTTTCAATACGCGTAGCGCTTCTGAAACTAATGTACGTAACTGATCAAAAGAGATGTGCTCTACAACGTGAAAAGCTGAAACTATAGTTTGGCTTTCATCAGGAAGTGCTGAAAGATATTCAGTAGCATCTCCTTTCTGAGCAGGAAGATTTCGATCAACACAGCCTTGAAGCATTTCCTCATCTTGATCTACACCTTGAGGTAAAAAGTCTTCCTGTAGGAGTAATTCAAGCCACTCACCTCTCCCACAACCTAAATCAGTCGCTGGTGCTACTGGATAGATTTCCTTCAAAGGTGAAATAAAAGGAAGATATGCCCGTAGGCGTGAGATAATTAACTCACTTGGTCCCCGATATTTTTCCTCAAAAGCCCTATAAAAATTATCGCTCACTGAGAATGCTCCACAGTAGATGGTAACCAGGCTACCCCAACAAAATTTTCTTTATCTATATTAAGAACATTAAAAACGAGCGCCAAGTCTCGCCATTCGTAATTCTTATTTATATGGGTGTCATCAGCATGTAAAGCAATTGCAACTGAATAAGTACCTGGCCCCAAATTAGCAGCAAACTGAAAGGTAAAATTCACTACAGCACCCTTTTTTACTGCTTTTATTTTATGTTTCAGATGATGTGTATTTGTACCAAAGATGGACTGGCCCAGCCTGTCTTTAATCATATAACCAAGAACAAGTTCGGGAATATCGTTAACAGCTCTTACCACAACTTTTAATTTAACTTGTTGACCAACATTTATAAATTCAACTCGCTGATCCTGTTCATTGAGCAGCATCACCTCATCTACTGTCGCTTCGCCTGTACCTGAAATAGTTTGCAATTTCCCGTCATTAGAAACGTGTTGTCTTACAGTCTGATTTTCTCTTTCAGCCAACAAAGCATTGTAATAGTCCATGACTGCTTCTGGCTCACCTTCCATTTCGATTCGGCCTTGACTTAATAAAATAGCGCGGTCGCAAATGCTTTGAATGGCTTGTTTATCATGGCTAACGATTAATAATGTAGTGCCTTGTTTACGGAAATCTCGAATCCGTTCAAAACTTTTATGCTGAAAATATGCATCACCGACTGAAAGTGCTTCATCTACAATTAACACATCGGGTCTAATTGCAGTTGCTACACTAAAGGCGAGACGCATTTGCATACCGCTACTATATACGCGTACAGGTTGGTCAATATAGTCACCAATTTCAGCAAATGCTTCTATATCTGGCATCAACCGATCTATATCTGCACTGGTCATTCCCAACAACTGCCCAGCCATATAGGCATTTTGACGACCGCTAAAGTCTGGATGAAATCCCATCCCCAACTCAAGCATTGCTGCTACCCGACCATCAATTTGGACACTGCCAGTAGTCGGTTGTGTAGTACCCGTAATGAGTTTTAGTAATGTACTTTTTCCCGCTCCATTTATACCAATGATGCCTACGGCTTCACCTGGTTGAACGGTAAAATTAATATCTTGCAATACCCATTTAAGTTCATGATATTTAGCCTTACCGGGTGTAAACCACTCCCGCAAACGCATCCATCTATTGGAATATTGCTTATATGCCTTACCCAAATTGGTAACTGTAATTGTACCCATTAAAGCTCATCCACCATTTCACCAACATGTTTACGAAACAGGCTTAAGCCTAAGGCACACAGCCCTAAACCCAATATCAATGGATAAACAAGAGTTATAAAATCAGGTGTTTGACCAGAAACAAAAATTCCCTGATACGCATGGATAACCGGATACATTGGATTTATGACCATTATGGATTTTATGGATTCTGGCAAAATGGCGGCCGGGTAAACAATAGGGGTTAGCCAGAACCAAAACTGTAAAAAAATTCCAAAAAACTGACCGACATCTCGAAAAAAGACATTCAGCACGCCTAAAGTCATGCCCAAACCTATTGCAAATAAAAGTTGGACCAACAAAACAGGAATAATCGAAAAAATGGCCAAACCAGGCCAAAATCCTATAACAATTAAAAAAATTAAAAATAAGGAAAAAATAATGGCAAAGTTCACACCGGCATTCAGCACCGTAATAATAGGCAAACACATGCGTGGAAAACTGATTTTTTTCAATAAATTAGCATTATCTAAAAAAATATTTTGACCACGACCCACAATTTCAGCAAACAATCCCCAGGTCAGCACCCCTGCACATAAATAAATACTGTAAGCAAAACCACTTTCAATACCGGGTAATTTAGCCCTCATCACCTGAGAGAAAATTACGGTGTAGACTAAAATCATGGCTAATGGGTTGAGAAATGTCCACGCTCCTCCCAATAAGGAATTGCGGTATTTACTTTGAAATTCCCGCTTGACACTTCCATAGATAAACCCACGATACCCCCATAGAGGTTTTAAAAAGCCAATCATTAAACGCGTCCATAATTATCTTGAAAACGGACAATATCATCTTCACCCAAATACTCACCGCTTTGTACTTCAATCATCACCAAATCTAGTACACCTGGATTTTCCAGGCGGTGTTGATGGCCTGCCGGGATATAAGTGGATTCATTGGTATTGACAAAAAAGTCTCGTTCGCCATTGACCACTTTAGCCATGCCACTGACCACGATCCAGTGTTCACTGCGATGATGATGCATTTGCAGGCTTAAACTTGCACCGGGTTTGACTTCTATACGCTTGATTTTAAAACGGGCACCCTCTTCCAGAACGGTATATGTACCCCACGGACGAACCACTGTGTTATGAAGTTTATAAGCTTCATGATTTTGCGCTTTAAGTGCGTTATACAAAATCTTGACGTCTTGAACCCGTGACTTATCTGTCACCAGCAAAGCATCGGGAGTATCCACAATAACTAGATTATTTACCCCAATTGCACCAATCAGTCTGCCTGTACCTTCACTATGAATATAACTATTCTGAACATCATGAAGAATGGTTTCACCAATTACCGTATTACCTGCTTCATCATGCTCACCCAAGCGATCCATCGCAGACCAGGAACCAATATCATCCCAACCGATATCACAAGGAATCACCGCTACATTGGAAGATTTCTCCATAACCGCGTAATCAATAGAAATATCCGGTACAGTTGCAAATGAAATTTTATCTAATTCAATTTGTCTACGATTATTACCTTGTATTGTCTGAGAAGCTTCCAGACAAGTGCGGACAGAGTCCACAACCTCTGGACAATGCTGCGTCATTTCACGAATTAAAGTTCCAGCAGAAAAACAGAATATGCCTGCGTTCCAATAGAAACAACCAGAAGCGACATATTCCTGTGCCAGTTCTAAAGATGGCTTTTCTACAAAGCGCTTAACATTATTTCCATCAGCCTCGATATAACCATACCCCGTCTCAGGCGCATTTGGAGTAATACCAAAAGTGACTAATTTCCCTTCAGTTGCAAGAGTAACTGCCTGATTAACAGCTTTTGCAAATGCAGCATGATTAGAGATCAGATGATCAGCTGCCAATACCAACAATAATGCATCATCCCCATGATGCTGCCTCATGTGTAACGCTGCAGAAACAACTGCAGCCGCCGTATTTCGGCCAAATGGTTCCAAAATAAAACTGGTTGGTACTTCAGTTTTATTGACCTCTATGTAGTCATCCAAAGTTTTAAACTGTAATTCCCTATTCGTCACAGTTAAAATCTCAGTTACCTCTGGCAATGAAACTCCACGTAAAAAAGCTTTCTGCAATAAACTTTCACCATCTGGTAGACGAATAAATGGTTTGGTATGTTGTTCACGTGAGACTGGCCAGAGTCGAGAACCGGCTCCACCACAAAGAATTGTTGGTATTAATTTCATAAATGTATGTCTAAAGGAATTTATTAAGTTTTAACCCTAGTTTATAAATTATCTCTAAATGATAGAGTTATTTAAATTTAATCATGGGAATGCTAACTGAATAAACCTATGGATTCAAGACAAACTCATACTTCAGTCGTATACAGAAAAATAAAACTGTTCATGATTTATGCAGAAATTCTATTTCAATACAACCAATAAACGCATTTACACTTTTACATCCTATAAACATGATTCAATCTGAAATCAATCAATCCGGCTCAATGGTCGATTTTTTTCTTAAACTCCGTATAATTTGCTGTCTTGTTGTTCGTGTAATCAGGTTTGCTTTATGTCTACTCTCCAATCCCTAAGCCCTCGCATTTCGGTCGCGCCGATGATGGATTGGACTACCCGTGACTACCGTTTTTTTGCCCGCCTGTTTAATCCGAATATTATTATGTATACCGAAATGGTGACGACGGGTGCCATTCTTTTTGGCGGTGCAGCACGCCATTTGGACTATAACAACGAAGAACACCCGATTGTGCTGCAACTCGGTGGCTCAAATCCGAAAGATCTTGCGACCTGTACTAAAATGGCACAAGACTGGGGCTATGATGAAGTCAACCTGAATGTGGGCTGCCCCAGTGACCGCGTACAAAACAACAAAATTGGCGCATGCTTAATGGCAGAACCCGACCTGGTGGCTGAATGTATTGCTGAAATGCGCAATGCCGTGGATATTCCTGTGACGGTCAAGCACCGGATCGGTATTGATGACATGCAGTCTTATGAAGAAATGCTGCATTTTGTCGATACCGTAGCCAAAACAGGTTGTGACAATTTTATCGTGCATGCACGTATTGCTCTGCTTCAGGGCTTGTCACCGAAAGAAAACCGCGATGTTCCGCCTTTGCGTTATGAAGATGTTTACCGTTTAAAACAGGAACGTCCAAACCTGCTGATTGAGATTAACGGCGGAATCAAAACCCTGGCTGAAACCCAAGAACATTTAAAACATGTTGATGGGGTGATGATTGGCCGCGAGGCTTATCACAATCCCTATCTACTGGCTGAACTTGGACAACTCTGGAACCTGGAAGCGCCTGACCGTTTTGAGATTATGGCGCAAATGATGCCGTATATTGCCAAACGTATGGAGGAAGGTGCTCCACTTTCTATTATTACCCGTCATATTTTAGGGTTATTCCAGAATTTGCCGGGTGCACGAAAATGGCGTCAGGCTTTAAGCGGCGGCAATGCCAAAACCCTAAAAGATGTAGAGACAGCTTTGATCAATATTCAGGAAGCGATGCAACGCACTGAAGAATATATAAAAGAAAATCAGAGCTCTCTAGCTTCAAGTTAATTGCACGTATCCTCATACAAAATGCCAGTCCATTTAACCATGGGCTGGCATTTTAATTTTGCATGCGGCTTGCTGGGATACGATTTACACCGTTCACACAATGGTCACGAACAAGCGTAAATGGGCTTCATCTCGCTTTTCACCCTGCCTCACCTGAAACGCTAAATATGCATCACATCAGTGATGGTTATAAGCAGCATGTCCTCGATCTTTAACCGCAGCAATTTTTTTACCTTCCACTTTGGCCTGCTCTAATTGGCCAGCCTGAACCAATAACCGGGTTTTATCAATCTCTGCCAGCAACTGATCATACAAGGCATCTGAGCTCGGTGCTTTTGCATTATGGGCTTTTAATTTCACTTTTTTTGCATCCAAAGCTGCAGCTTTCATATTATCCAGCGCTTTCAATGCATCGTTCTGATTATCCGCCTTGTTAAACATTTTAAAATTTTTTCCAAGCGTCATCATATTCTGTTCAAGCGTACCAGCAAAGCTGAAACTGCTGAACGACAAAGCAGCAGAAAGCATGACTGTGGTGAATGTTTTTTTAATCATGTTGATGTCCTTGTAAAGATCCGTTTCAAAAACAGGAGGGTCTTATTGTTACAGTTAAATTGCTCTAAACATTTGCGCTTTAAGCATTCAACATAATGTAGATAGCATAAAAAATGCAACGGACAGGTTGCATTTTAATTCATGACCTGTGTTTTAAACTGGTTCTATTTCCTGTTGCAAGGCATCATGAATTGCTTCTACCAGCTGCTGCGCGATTTCCTGTTTCGAGGCTTTTTCCAGATCACGTTTTTCCATCTGATAACTTTCAGCAAAAAATACCGTCATGGCATTTTGGTCCGATGCAAAACCGATGTCAGAACGTGAAACATCATTGCAGGCAATCATATCCAGTTTTTTCGCGACCAGCTTGCCTGCGGCATATTCTTCCACATTGCGGGTCTCTGCAGCAAATCCCACCATAAATGGACGTTTTTGTTGCTGGGCAATGGTCGCCACAATATCCGGATTTTTAATTAAAGCCACATTCAGCTCATCACCGGCTTTCTTGATTTTATGCTCGGCCACTTCTGCAACGCGGTAATCCGCCACCGCAGCCGTGGCAATAAAGATGTCACAGCCTTTGTCCAGCTGTTCCATACTGTGTTCCAGCATCTGCATGGCAGATTGCACATTAATACGGCGTACACCATTTGGAGTATCCAGACTGACCGGTCCTGCAATTAAAGTGACTTTGGCACCTGCTGCATAGCAGGCCGCGGCCAAGGAAAAACCCATCTTCCCGGTACTGTGGTTGGAAATATAACGGACCGGGTCCAGTGCTTCACGCGTAGGTCCCGCAGTAATCACGACATGTTTGCCAGCCAGCATGCCAAACTTTTCTGCAATCGCACGCTGTGCACGGTGGAAATATTCAGTCACCTGATGCGCCAAATCTTCCGGCTCAGGCATACGCCCCAAACCGACATCGCCACAGGCCTGTGAACCGGCATCCGGCATAATCACATGCACGCCATCTTCCACCAGTGTATTCAAATTGCGCTGGGTCGCTTTGGCCGCCCACATTTGCTGATTCATGGCGGGTGCGACCCAAACAGGCGCTTTGGTCGCCAGATATAAAGTACTCAGTAAATCATCTGCCAAACCTGTCGCGAATTTTGCCAGCGTGTCACAAGTTGCAGGCGCAACCAGCAGTAAGTCAGCCCAACGCGCCAACTCAATATGCCCCATGCCTGCTTCAGCTTCAGGATTGAGTAATTCAGTGTGCACCGGATTTCCCGACAGGGCCTGAAAGGTCAACGGAGTAATAAAAGCCTGTGCCCCATGCGTCATGACCACACGGACATTAAAGCCTGCATCTTTTAAACGACGGACCAAAATGGCACTTTTATATGCCGCAATACCACCAGTTACCGCTAAAACAATGTTTTTATTTGGAATCACACTCAAATCGAAGCTCACGAACAGGCTACCTTTCTGTTGCAGTGGCGCTCACAATAGCATTAAATAAAGTCATACCCAAGTCAGCGACTTGCTGTAATACTCTCACTAATAACAAAAAAGTCTAAAAACAATGAATTTATCGATTAAACACTGGCCTGAACAGGAACGTCCACGCGAAAGGCTGATTCAACAAGGCGCTGCAAGTCTGTCAGATGCTGAACTGCTGGCCATCTTTTTACGCTCCGGCTCCAGGCAACATTCTGCCGTGGAGCTTTCGCGCATGCTCTTGCAGCATTTTGGCGGGCTCAACCCTATTTTGGATGCTGGACTTCAAGATTTAAGCCAATTTCATGGTATCGGTGCCAGCAAATATGCCCAACTGATTGCGGTAAAGGAATTGGGACGGCGCTATATTTCCACCCATTTACAGCAGGGAAAAATTGAATTAAGCAATTCAAAAATACTCCTGGATTTTTTGAAATTCGAATTGCTGGGTGAAAAGCAGGAAGTTTTTGCGGTACTTTGCCTGGATGCACATTTAAGAAAAATAAGCTTTAAGAAAATGTTCTACGGTTCGCTTAATTCGTGTGAAATTTCCACAAATCAGCTGCTGCGTCATGCCATCAATCAACATGCCAGCAGTCTCGTCATTGCGCATAATCATCCTTGGGGGATGCCACAGCCATCGAGCGCCGATGTCGAACTCACACAACGTATTCTAAGTGCCTGTCAATTATTGGAAATCAAGCTGATTGACCATTGTATTGTGTCACCAGAAGGAAGCTGTTCTCTGGCGGAGCTGGGACTGATTTCAACTCAATAATAGTTGTAACAAATATTGACAAAAGCCCTGCTAACATTGAAGATCAACAAAAAATTTTGATGATACTAATAACATGATTGTTCGTGATCAACCTAGTGTATTCAAGCTGCTCTTTTCCTGGCGCGGAACCATCCTGCCCAAGGTTTTGCCGCCTTTAGGTGTGGTCATGCTGATCTCCTCAGTGATTGGCGGTCTGTCTTATATTGGTTACTTTCATTTTCCAGAACTTCCCCTGGTGGGCTTTACCTTAATTGGGGTGGTACTGTCGATTTTTCTCGGCTTTAAAAACACCGCCTGTTATGACCGCTGGTGGGAAGCCCGTAAACTGTGGGGCATGCTGATTGCCAATGCGCGGCATTTTGACCGCGACTGTCGCATGCTCAGCCAAGGACGCCGTGAACGCATCATTCAGCACGTGATTGTGTTTGCCAATGTACTGCGTGACCGTTTGCGTCATCAAACGGCGAATCCTATGGCATTGGTAGAAACCAGCGGCATGAGCCAACAGGCTGTAACCCAGCTTTACCAGCAGGCCAATGCACCACAATACACCTTGAGCCTGATTCAATGGGAATTGATGCAAGCCCTTAAAGAAGGCGAAATTTCCGATATTATTTATACCCAGATGAACCAGCATGTGGCTGAACTGAGTCTGGTTCAAACCGGTTGCGACCGTATTGCCACCACACCTTTGCCTTTTGCCTATTCAGTCTTACTAAACCGTACCGTGTATTTTTTCTGTTTTATGTTGCCGTTTAGTCTGGGCGCAACCTTGGGTTTGGCGACGCCTTTAATGGTCGGTATTTTGGCTTATACCTTTTTGGGTCTGGATGCGCTCAGTTCCGAAATTGAAGAACCTTTCGGCACCCAAAGCAATGACTTGCCACTGGACTCAATGGTGCGCACCATTGAAATTGAACTGCTGGGAACTTTGGGTAAACCAACTCCACCACCGATTCAGGCACAGGATCATAATTTGCTTTAGACCCTCTTCCCCTTGCGGAATATATTCCTCATCCCAGAGGGAGAAGGAGCTTTTATCCTTTCTAAATTTTAATAATGGATATCGCCTCTCCTTCTAGGAGATGAGCAGCACTGCTGCGCAAGGGAGAGGTCAAACAAAACTCTCCCAAATCCCGACCTGTCCTTCCTTAACGCGCGGAATGTTGCCCAGCTTGATCCATGGCATATTGTCACCATGAAAATCACTGCCCACAGACACCTTAAGCCCAAACTGTTCAATCATCCGGTCGACCATTTGGCGGGTTGAGGCCGGCTCAATCGCTGGCGGAAGCTCCACAGCATCCCCACCAAACTGGGCAAAAATTTCAATCAAATAGCGGATATTAGTAGCTGATAAATCATATTTCGTCGGATGCGCCAGCACGGCGAAACCCTGACTCTCATGAATGACCTGAATGGTTTCTTCCAAACCCAGGCCATCAAATTTCACATAGGCTTTTTTGCCTTCTTTAATATATTTATCAAAAGCCTGTTGTGGACGACTGACATAACCTTTTTCTACCAGGGTTTTGGCAATATGGGTTCGGGTGATCCGGTCTGCAACACCCTCCACTTTGGTAATCACATCGGCATAAATATCCTCACCAATCAGCGGAACCAGCAAATCACAGATCTGTTTGGCACGAATCGCCCGAATCTGTTTTTGTTGTTCCAGTAAGGCAAGTAACGGTTCTGGTTTTTGCATATTCAATGCAACCACATGTACGGCATAGTTTTTTTTCGTTGCCGGACGTGACCATTGGCTGGAGATTTCGACACCGGAAATAATATTCAGCGGTAAAGCCTGCGCAATATTTTCAGCTATTTTTAAGCCATCCATGCTATCGTGGTCCGTCAGCGCAAGGGTATGAATGCCTTTTTCCACGGCTGCATGCACAAGTTGTTCTGGAGACAAAGTTCCATCAGAAATATTACTATGTGTATGTAAATCTATGCCTTGCATCACTTATACTATGTCATTTATTTGATCAGATTTAGATACTCTAACATGAAAGCACTTTTAGACTTTGTGCCACTCATTATTTTCTTTTATTTATATAAAACTGTTGATCCCAAAGATACCGAACATCCGCTATTACATTTGATCGGCTCAGCGGGAGGTATTGATAATAATAACATTTTAGTGGCTACCGCAGGTCTGATCATCTCAATGCTGGTGGTATATGGTGTCTTATTTGTCAGCCAGAAATTCCGCCTGGATAAACAGCAATGGATTGTACTGTTTATGACAGTCATTTTTGGTGGCATTACCTTAATGCTGAGCGATGATTTTTATATCCGTTTGAAAGCCGCTCTTTTAAATATTGTTTTTGCGGGTGCCTTCCTGCTTTCACCTTACTTTACCAAAGACAAGAAACCCCTGATTCAGCGTTTATTTGGTCCTATTTTCAATTTAACCGCAAAAGGCTGGAAAAACTTAAACTTTGCCTGGGCTGGCATGTTCGCATTCATGTCTTTCCTGCATGTTTTTTTCGCTTTTTTATTTGCTGGCGGAAAATATTGGGGCGAATTTACTGCATTTGGTGACATGATTGTGATGTTTTCCTTTATCATTGTTCAGTTTATTGTCTTGCGCAAATATTTTAAGTCGCCTGAAGCCTAATTCAGGTCAACTGATCGAGAAAGAATATGCCTTTATTCGTCGTAACGTGTACCGATAACGAGGGTACAGTCGAAAAACGTCTAGCTACGCGTCCACAGCATTTGGAACGCCTGCAAAAATTAAATGATGAAGGTCGTTTAATTGTCGCGGGTGCAATGCCTAAAGAGCCCGGCAATCCACAGGCAGGTTTTTATGGCAGCACGATTATTGTTGACTTTGAAACCCGTGAAGCACTGGATGCATGGTTGCAAGATGAGCCTTTCTTGAAAGAAGGCGTATATGGTCATATTGATGTGAAACCTTTTAATAAAGCTTTCCCTCAAGGATAAAATCATGCGTGTTGTAGTTTCAAGCTTATTGGGTTTCTCTTTAATCTGTTCAACAGCTTGGGCGGTGGAATCTGCTCCTGCTCCGACACCTGCTGTAGCCCCTGCTGCTCAAGCGACGACTGCAACACCTCCACCACAGACCACCCCACAAACCTTACCTGCAAATAAGCCGGGTACTGTTCCTGCTACCAAGCTGGATGCCAATGGTTTACCTTTGGAAACCAAACCGCTGACCGCAGAACAAATTGCCAAGAATAAGGCAGTGCAAGATGCCAAAGTCAAAGCGCTGGTTAAAGATCAGGCCACCCGCTTACAGCAACTGGAAAAAGCCAATTTAGATGCCTTGGCACAAAACCAGGAACTGCAATTGAAAAATGACAGTTTGGGCGTTCAGGTGCAGGTGTTGCAAAGTGAACGTAGTGCACAGATGTTTTTATACGGCGCAGCGACGATTGCAGTCGGCGTGTTGCTGGGCTTCCTGATTGCCAGTTATGTGTATACCAAACGTCGTCGCCAGTGGTAATGACAATATTTACTGATTCATTTAGTTTTACAGCTTGATTTAAAGGTTATTTAGGTTTGTCCCATCCTATTCAAACTGCCGATCTGGATTGGCATCAGGTCGATGGCATTGAGGTTCCCGTTTCCAAACTGTTTGGAGACGTTTATTTCTCTAAAGATAATGGTTTGCTGGAAACTCGGCATGTATTTTTAAATGGCAACGATTTATCGACCCGCCTGGCAAAGCTGAATGATTTTGAATATTTCTGTGTTGGTGAAACCGGTTTTGGCACCGGCTTAAATATTCTGGCCTTATGGCAGCTTTGGCAACAGCTTCGCCCGGACAATCACAGCCATCTGCATGCCATTTCTGTAGAAAAATTTCCCTTAAGAAAAGATGACCTGATTCGTACTTTAAACGTATGGCCTGAACTGCAACCTTTGGCTGAGCAATTAATTGCCCAATATCCGATGCCTATTGCCGGCTGTCACCGTTTATCCTTTCCGGATGAACGTTTTAGCCTGGATTTATGGCTGGGTGATGCCCATGATGTCTTTCCCGTCATGGAAAAAACAGCAACAGTCAATGCATGGTTTTTAGATGGTTTCGCCCCCTCTTGTAATCCGGATATGTGGGAAGAAAATGTTCTCAACAACATTGTGCGTTTATCAGATTTCGGAACAACATTCGCTTCATTTAGTGTAGCGGGTGTACTGAAACGCAGCTTAAAAAATCACGGTATTTCTATTACACGTCCGCGCGGTTTTGGACATAAACGGGAAATGCTTAAAGCCATCTGGAATGCGCCTGAAAATCAGGTTGAAACCTCGGAAGATTTAGAGTCCACTCAAAAAAAAATCAAGCTAAATACTGCGATCTTTAAACAGCGCCAGATTGCGATTATTGGCGCAGGAATCGCCGGTTTAAGCTGTGCCTGGGCGTTTGCTCAGCGTGGCCATCAAGTGACGATTTACGACCAATCTGCCCCCTTATCGGGTGGTTCTGGCAATCCATTGGCCTTACTGAACCCAAAACTGTGTCCGATTGAACAAAGTCCAGACCATTTAATGACTTTAGCCTGGCAACATGCATTAAATCATTATGCAACCTTTGCAGCTTTCCGCCCAATTCAGGTCAGTCAGTTGGCCCTGAAAAATGCCGATGAGTTACTGGGACTGGCAGAACAGTATCCTGAAGGAATTCTTCAAGCAGAATCCACCACAGACTGTATTCTAAATACTGAATTCTCCAATCTTAATTTATTGCAGGCAGGGGCTGTTTCTCCGCATCAATTAAGAGATCAAATCCTAGAACATCCCCTGATTCAGTATCAGCAAGCAGAAGTGTCCGAGATCAAGCAAGCGACTTTGGTGAAGGCGTTCTCTAATACTGGGCAATTATTGGGTGAATTTGATCATGTGATTGTTTGTGCTGCACGCAATAGTCAAAACTTCTTTGCACAATTTCCTGTTTTGAAGCCGATTCGCGGACAAGTCAGCTGGGTGGACAACTCCGTACAGCCTTTAGATGCCCATCAGGCCTATAGCTATGGCGGCTATTGCATGCAGCTCAATGCAGATAAGCTTGTTTTAGGCGCATCGTTTTACCCGAATCGTGATGATGAGGAAGTCCTACTGGAAGATCATCTACATAACTATGAACTGATCCACAGTGTTTTTCCTGAATATGCCAAAACTTTAGCACCGGTGGAAAACTGGCAGGGTCGTGCTTCAGTACGCGCCCAAACTCAGGATTATTTTCCTGTCGTGGGTCAGGTACAACAAGATCAGCAGATTTATGCATTGACGGGTCTGGGTTCGAAAGGGTTTTTATTTGCACCGCTATGCAGTGAAGTTTTAGCTGCACAGGTGTTGGGCGAAGCCTGCCCTATTTCATCAACTTTAGTGCGTAAACTGAGTGCCAGACGTTTTGAAAAGAAAGTAAAAGCGAAGAAACCTTATTTTAAAAATTCTCATCCTTTATCAAAAGATGAATAGCACCACTACCAAAGCGGGAGATTTTAAATTTTCTGCCCACCCTTTACAAACTCAGAAAATCTTCTAAAGATTCTTATCTGCCGCCGAGGGAAATGGAATTTTCTATCTGCCAATAAAAAAGCGCCTTGCGGCGCTTTTTTCCTTACGCACCCTGCTCTAGAGGGAGGCCTGCATCACGTGCAGCACGGGTACCACCCATCAATACCACATACTCACGTGAACTATCCAAGTTTTCCAACTTTTCAGCAGCACGGGGTGCCTTACTGCCACCACCGCATAAAATGTAAATAGGCTGATCCGACTCCACCTGAGTTAAGCTATTTGCATTTAGGTTATCAATGGGCTGATTCACAGCACCTTTTACATGACCTTCAGCAAAGGCTTTTGTATCACGAACATCCCAGATAATTGCATTTTCTGGGAACTCAAATGTTGTAATTTCTTGTTTACGGATCATTGCGCACTCCTTTGATGTAAACAACACTTGGCAAATGAAGAAAACATCCCTAGCATCTCAGATATTCTTTCCATTTGTAAAGGTCTAAACCATGCCTTCTTTCGATATTGTATCTGAATTAGAAATTTTTGAAGTAAATCATGCTGTTCAAAACACGCAAAAAGAAATTGCAACCCGTTTTGACTTCCGCGGACAAGACGTTTCTATTGAACTGAATGAAAAAAACAAGGAAATCAAGATTTCGACTGAAAGCGATTTCCAATGTGAACAAGTCTACAGCATGCTGGAAAACCATTTCTTCAAACGTAAAGTGGATATTCAGGCGCTTGATCCGCAAAAAATGACCGCTTCTGGCAAAAACGTGATTCAGGTAATCAAGCTTAAAGATGGACTTGACTCTGATACCGCAAAAAAAATTAATAAAGCCATTAAAGAAAGTGGCATCAAAGTGCAATCATCCATTCAAGGTGACAAAATTCGTGTAACGGATAAAAAACGCGATACTTTGCAACAAGTGATGGCATTTTTAAAAGAACAACAATTTGGTGTGCCTTTGCAGTTTAACAACTTTAAAGACTAAGGCATTGCTGCCATAACACGTCGAGGACTTCCATGACACCGACCAATCGCTTATCGAAACTGGTAAAAGCTACTGCTAAATTACCTAAAGCTATCCGCAATAGACTGTGGAGCAAAGTGTTTGGTCGGGTCGTGCCGATGGTGGGCAATGCCCATATTCGTTATCTGGAAGTCAGCCACGGCAAAGTGGTGGTCAAGATTGAAAACCATCGGGCCATGCAAAACCATATTGGTCAGGTTCATGCCTGTGCCATGGCACTGATTGCGGAAACTGCCACAGGTTTTGTCACCGGGATGAATGTTCCGGACTCCTGCATTGTACTGATCAAAAGCTTAAAAATTGATTTTAAACGTCCAACCCAAGGTGCAATGATTGCCACCGCAACCTTGACGGATGAGCAGCAGAAATTAATGCAAGGCTCTGAAAAAGGCGAAACGCTAGTTAGTGTTCAGGTAACGGATGAATCCGGTGAAGAGCCGATTAAATGTGAAATGCTCTGGGCCTGGGTATCAAAGTCGCAGTTAAAGAACTAATGTCATTTCCATCCTGATCGCATATCTGAAAATGAATCATTTTAAATGCCATGAAAGGCTCTGATAAAAATTAAACTGATAAAAAAACCCAATCTTGATTGGGTTTTTTTACGGTTGGAATTATTTATCTTGCTGGGAAGCTAAATATTTTTGTTTGACCTCATCCGGAATCTGACGCTTGGCCCCTTTTACATCCACAGCGACAAAAGTAAATACGCCTTCGGTTACACGAGTAGGTTCACGGGAACTGTCATGACTGTCCCATACTTCAATTTGCATTTGAATTGAGGTATTACCCACTTTTAAAATTTTGGTATAACAGCTAATCACATCACCGACTTTGACGGGAACCAAAAAAGTCATCTGATTAATTGAAATGGTTGCACAGCGTCCTTTACTAAAACGCTCTGCATGAATTGCACCTGCCAAGTCCATTTGTGAAACGATCCACCCACCAAAGACATCACCACTCCAGTTGGTATCTGCCGGCATTGCAATTGTTTGAAGGGAAAGCGTTCCTTCCGGTTTTACATGAGTATCTGACACGTTAACTCCCAGTATTGGCATTTAAATGTTGATCCAGCCACTGTTGTAGCTCTGTAGATCGTAGCGCGCCGCTTATTCTACCAATTTCATTAGTTTTATTCATCAAAACCAATGTAGGAATACTACGCACATTAAATGCACCACTGAGTCGAGGTGATTCTTCAGTATTAATTTTAGCAAAAATCACTCGCGGATTTTGTTTTGCCACCTGTTCAAAATGAGGGGCCATCATCTTGCAAGGACCACACCATTCCGCCCATAAGTCAATCAGTATAGGCAATTCACTATGGGTAACGAAGTTACTAAAATTATGCTCATTCAACTCTATGGGAGCCAGAGGAATAAGCGCATGTTGACACTGACCACAGATTGGATGTGCTTCCAGTTTATCTTCTGGTACTCGGTTTCTGGCACCACATGCAGGACATACAATAATCATTTAGCTCACTCCAATATGTTGGTGTAAAAATTCTAATTGCGTTGATATGGCTTTTTCAAACCATTGACCATGATAGATATCAAAGTGTTGCATATCCCATTCATGGTATTGTACATAAGGTGCGATATTGGTCGCTGTTTCACGGCTCGATTCAATCGGAATCAGACTATCCTGTTTAGAGGCAATAAATAAAACAGGCACACTGATTTTACGCACATCCTGAATAGGACGATAACGGATTAGGTTGAAAAAGACGCGTGCAGGAATCTCGCCACTCCAGTAATAATCAGGATTAACAATGGATAGATATCCCTCATAACTATCTGCCGTAGGCATAAAGCATAAACCCTTTTTGCTCACAACGGGCAATGTTTTCGGAGACATCCCGACTTTCGCGCCCATATAATCCTGACTCGATATTTTGAGTGCCTTAGGCAATTGTTGCAAAGGATAAAGCTTGGCACTTTCCGTACCATCGACAAATGGCACTTGCACCATCACCGCTTGGACATTTTTTAATTCTGCCGCTAAATTTAAGGCATAGCCACCACTTAAAGAGGTTCCCCAAAGTACGATACGCCGTGAATCAATCGATTTCCGCGCTACAATATGCGCAATCATGGTTCGCCAATCTTCCAATTGTGATTGAATCGAGACCAGTTCACGTGGACGGCCGGTACTCCCCCCCCAATAACGATAATCAAACAGTACAACGGCATAACCCGCCTGGGCAAAACGCTTGGCATATTGCACCAGTTTAAATTGACGTAAAGCAGCCAAACCATGTGCCATAATAATGACAGCAGGTTTATGTTCGGTTTTGGGACGATAAAAATCCGCAGCAATGACCTCTTGTCCACTATTTACATATAGGGGTTCAACCGTATAGGAATGCATACGCGCTCCGGTGCGTTATTTTATGATTATAATCGCTTATAAAAATTTCAACTGATTAAACTCAAGTTTCAGCTTAATGCTATCATAAAGCATATATCTATTGAGCAAATTATGGAGTGACAAAATGAGCGAAAATGTCGGCTTTGCAGGTCAAATTAGCCCAGAACAGGTAACGCAAGTTGTTGAAAAAGGTTTTAAATCGATTATCAACAACCGTCCGGATATGGAAGGTGGTCCAGAGCAGCCTACAAGCGCACAAATTGAAGAGGCTGCACGCAATGCGGGCTTAGACTATGTTTTTCAACCCGTCGTTGCAGGTCAAATTACTGAAGTTGATGTGCGTACATTTGCCAACCACTACAATGAACTTCCAAAACCTGTACTCATGTTCTGCCGCACTGGCAATCGTTCAAATAATTTATATCAACTCGCAAAACAAATGGATTTATTGGATGATTAAACACGTTGTCAGGCGTGCTTTTTTAGTTTCATTTTGACCTTTAATACCGCGCTGTTTGTATAACCTGTTGATTCACTCTATAGGTTAAGCTTTTCTGGCGGTATTAGGAGGTCAAATGACAACATATAAATTTTGAATTTTTAAGTCTCTCACTTCACACCTGCCTGATGAGTGATAAGGCTATCTGGCTTTATTCCCCCATTAAGACTTATGGTCAAACAATTGCAGCATTATTTACTCCCTCATTACCGATGGTAAAATTTTTAAAATAGACGGAAGTTGAATTTACCGAATATGATCATGACTTACAAAACATATATTAATGATAGAACAAAGTGGCACATGCTCGTGCCTATCATTTAATAAAGTAAAAATTAGGATTGTTCTATGAATAAAATTATTCTTCTACTACTTATTTCATCTGTCATTGTGGGATGTAGCTCTATGAATGTTCGACCTACGGTTGGGGTAAGTGTAGGAACTTCTATTTGATTTTATAAAAATAATATAAATGGTGCTATTTGCGCCATTTTTTATGTGTGTTATCTTTACACAATATAATTAAATTTCATACATAAAATTATTTTTCAGGGGTACGCATGAAATTACTTAAAGGAACACTAACTTTAACACTCACGGCAACTTTGGTAGCATGTGGTGGAGGCGGTAGTGAAGGTTATTTTTCATCACAAAATACATCAAATACTGAAAATACCACTCCTAGTGCTACTGAAGAATATGCAGCTCAAACTGCTGAATTTAATGCTGTGTTAGATCGAGAAGCAAAAGCATTATTTGGTATATCCGATATTACTGATGACAATCAGAAAAAAGGTTACTTCGATCATGCTTTTGATACTTTTGGTAATGGCCCCCTGCAACTCGCTGTTGATGCCAAGAAAGCTTTTGATCAAGATCGTTCAAAATTTGAATATTTGGCTAAATGTATGAGTAGTGGAACATATACTAATACAGGCTGTTTTGTTCTTATTGGTGATGATACCGACAATATTTTAAAAGATGCATTAAATAGTGTTTCTAATAATAAATATACTAATTGGGATTTTGATATAAACCAGACTGAAATCGCTGGCATGAAAATGACAAGCGAGCAAATCACCCAATATACAGGGAAAACAATCGTCATTATTTTTGAAAATGAAAATAGCGATAAAAATTTGAATGATGTTTGGATTTCAGGAGTGTTTAAGTATCCATTTCAACAATCTTGGGGTTTAACACAGTCTACTCAAACTCGAGTAGTTTCAATGAATCAAGACTCTAGCGAGTATGCAATAACGCTTACATTACAAGGAGTTTCTGATACAAAAGGTGCTCTCAGTGTTTATAAAAACCCCCTTTATAAAGATGGGGTTAGATATGATATTCAAAATGAATCAGCATTCTCTGTATTAACTAACGACAACCCACAAGAACCCGCTATTGAACCCGTAATTTTTACAATTGGTTCAAAAACAGGCTCACCAGGTATTTCATCTTATAGTATCAACAATGATAAAACTGAAGAATTAAGCTTACCAAATGTTATGATTCAAGGTCTCAGAACAGACAACTTAACCTCATCTACAAATACAAAAACTATTTCTGGGTCGTTATTCTATAAATACAATCCAAATCAATCAGGTTCTACTACACCTTTATTCCAATTTATTAATGCTCTAAAAGGTGCGACTTTAGATTTCAATCATAAATTGAAAGTCGAATGGACTGAACAGGATAAAAATGATCCAATGCTTACTATAAATAAATCTGTAATTCGCACCATTACAGGAACATCGACACACCAAGATGCTAAAATCATAGATACTCAATTTACAACCAAATAAAGCATAACAGCCTTAGTGCTATTCAAAGTGCTAAGGCTTCCTCTAAATTATTTTCACATCAAATCAATACATATAACTTGTTTAGTTTCAGCCCCTGTTTTCATCAAAAAAATAAGGCTATGATAGTTCTTACCACAATTTTAAATATCATCATATTTATCTGAACTATGAGCTATTCAAAACAAAAAAATATCTACGACATCATTATTATCGGTGCAGGTACAGCAGGAATTGCTGCTTATAAAGAAGCCATTAAACACACCCAAAACATTCTTATTGTTAATGATGGACCATGGGATACAACCTGTGCCCGTGTCGGCTGTATGCCAAGTAAAGTGCTTATTTCTGCTGCAAATCGTATGTATGATATCGAAACTGCGGAGAAAGTAGGTCTATCTGTCACCTCAAAAATTGATACATCGCAGGTCATGCAACATGTGCGAATGCTTAGAGATCATTTTACAAATGCGATACTCAAAGATGTAAATAGCTGGACAGCAAAACATAAAATATCAGGACAGGCACAGTTCACTAATGAAAATAC
Source organism: Acinetobacter sp. ANC 4216 (assembly GCF_004331195.1). Classification (NCBI taxonomy): domain Bacteria; kingdom Pseudomonadati; phylum Pseudomonadota; class Gammaproteobacteria; order Moraxellales; family Moraxellaceae; genus Acinetobacter; species Acinetobacter sp. ANC 4216. The sequence continues at coordinate 100,817 of NZ_SJOC01000014.1, forward strand.
AATTACTGTGAATGGTCAGAAATATCAGGCTAAAAGTTTTATTATCGCTGTAGGCTCTACTCCAACCTTTGATCTCCAGTGGAAAGAACAGCTCGGTGACCGACTCATCACTTCAGATCAAATTTTTGAACTAGAAAAATTACCTCAGTCATTGGCCGTGATTGGTAGCGGAGTCATCGCTATCGAACTTGCACAAGCCATGCAAAGATTAGGGGTCAAGACCACTGTTTTTGCACGTAGCCGTAAAGTTGGCGCCTTAAGCAGCCCAACTTTGCAAAAATTAGCGCAAGATGAAATCAGTAAAAATTTAAATATTAAATTCGAAACATTACCAACTGCAGTTCAGCTTAATACGCAAGGAGTTACAATTAACTTCCAGGAAAATAATCAAGCTCAACAACTTGATGTAGAATATCTCCTGGTTGCAACAGGCCGAAAAAGTTATTTAGATACGCTGCAATTAAACAATATCCATCACTCATATACTGATCTTAAAAAACTTCCTGTTCACGATACAACCAAACAGCTTGGAGATTACCCCATTTTCATTGTCGGTGATGCTCATAGCAACACGCCTATTCAACATGAAGCAGCACATGAGGGACGTCAAGCTGTAAATAACTGTTTAAAATATCCTGAAATTAAAAACTTAAAGACACCTACACCTTTAGCAATCGTATTTAGCGCACCAGAAATGGCAACCGTAGGGCAAAGTTTCAAACAACTCAGCGATGCAAAAATTGAATTCGTTACAGGTATGGTTTCGTATGAAAAACAAGGCCGGGCTTTAGCACTCGCTAAAAACAGTGGTGCGCTCGAAGTGTATATCCATCAATCTTCACGCAAAGTATTAGGGGCAGAATTATTTGTCGAAGCTGCAGAACATATGGCTCATTTACTGGCATGGATGATTTCTGAGAATTTAACCGTGGATGAAATTTTAGATAAGCCGTTCTATCATCCGACATTAGAAGAAGGCCTAAGAAGCACTTTAAAACATGCCCGAAGACAATTAAAGTGAGTATAAAAGTTTAATATTTAATAAATATCTTTAATATTTTTTGATAAGACGATCAATCCATCTTACTTACAGTTCACTGCAAGAAGCTTTAGTAGGCTTTTTCCAGCGTTAATATTACCTAAAAACTCCCCGCATAAAAAAAGCCCCCTCATTAGAGGGGGCTTTTGAATAATGAGCTGGCGATGACTTACTCTCACATGGGTAATCCCACACTACCATCAGCGCTAAGAGGTTTCACTTCTGAGTTCGGGAAGGGATCAGGTGGTTCACTCTTGCTATGGTCGCC
>NZ_SJOC01000015.1:0-101549 GCF_004331195.1 Acinetobacter sp. ANC 4216
CATTAGAATATGTGCCAAGAACAAGAATATGATTCCCATTATTCCATTGAGATCAAACAGTAAGAGATCAAATAAGGAATTTGATAAATATCTATATAAATTAAGACATTTAGTTGAAAATGCTTTTGCGAGATTAAAACATTTCCGTGCTATTGCAACTCGATTTGATAAACTAGCACGCAATTATAAATCTATGATCCGTATAGCCTGCATATTTATTTGGTGCAAAGCCAAATGAGGACACGCCCTAGTCATTTTTACCGCATTTGCGACATTCCTGGACGTAGCCGTGCTTGTGATCCCAATTGAATTCATAAACATGAATACAAAAAAGTTTACGAAATGTATTAAGCATATCTTTCACCTCACCTACCGGTTCAGAAAAAGGATTAATACTTAATAATATGGGTATAAACAGCATAACTTTCAAATAATAAGGTCAAAATTTCAGAGCAAGATATTAAAATAATTTGGCAATTCTGGTCTTTACTGGTCTTTATCCATGGAATGAGGAGTGGTGGTTTTATCTTGCTGCGATGTATCATTATCCTGTTTTTGACAGGCACTTAGACCTAGCATAAGCACTACTCCTATAAATAGCATTTTTTTCATCATCAATCCTTATATTCTTTCTATCAAAATTAAGAATAGAAGAGTTACTGAATTACACGGTTCAATTTTTACAGCAAAAATGTAAAAACGGCTTATTCATTCAATTTTTATTTACGGCTTTTTGAGTAAAAAATCACTCAGGATAGGAAAATTTTTATAATAACTGCCAATATTTCTCTCGATGCTCCACTGTTGATTCGGACCATGAGAATATTTTTTTAAGCGAGAAAATTTAGATCAAAATTTCCCATAAGATCGAATTTTCTGAAGTTTCAACAAAGCCGATTACTTCATCATTTTCATTCAGCTTGGGAATAAACTGATGATTATCCATATCATAATAACCAGCATGGTCTTGTGCCTGAGCCAAGGTGACTTCATCGCCTAAAACCTTGTTAATCATTCGTTCTTCGCCTGAATTGGGGTTTCTAATTTTAATCATAACCATTGATCTTCATTTATATTTTGATCTTTATCATAAGAAATTAGAGCTTAAAGTGTGAATTAATTTGTTAGCTTGAATGTAAACTGGTTTAGCTTTTTAGTTTCCAATCTAAAGAGAAAAAAATAAAAAGAAATATCCAAGTGTATCGTTGATAACTTTTTATACATTATGTTATTTAATGTTTGCCTCATCTAAATTCATCTTCTAAAGCTTCTAATATGTTTTAAGCATTTAAAAAAATAGTGAAGCAGAATATGAACAAATATCCTAAAAGCCCCTCCATTGAAGTTCAAGCCCATCAACCGGGTATTCAATCGCAAATGCATCCCCAGCCCGAAGTCATCAAACCCCACTATCAGGGAAGCAATAAATTAAAAGACAAAGTTGCTCTGATTACGGGGGGTGATAGCGGCATTGGCAGATCAATCGCCGTGCTGTTTGCACGCGAAGGTGCAGATGTTGCCATATGCTATCTGGAAGAAGATGGAGATGCGGAAGAAACCAAGAAAATGGTAGAACAAGAAGGTCGCCGTTGCCTGCTGTTGAAATGCGATTTGCAACATCACGATGAAATAAGCAAGATAGTTGAAAGAACGCTGCAAAAATTTCAAACCATCAATATTTTAATTAACAATGCCGGCGTTCAGTACCCGCAAAAACATATTACAGATATCAATACCCAACAACTTTTTAAAACCTTTGAAATCAATATACTGGCTATGTTTTATCTGACCCAAATGGTGATTCCGTATATGAAACCAGGCGATGCAATCATCAACACCAGCAGCATCACCAGTTATCATGGCCATGATCTACTCATCGATTATGCAAGCACCAAAGGTGCAATTACCTCATTTACCCGAAGTCTATCCACAAATTTATTGAAAAATAAGACCGGGATTAGAGTCAATGCAGTCGCTCCCGGACCGATCTGGACACCGTTAATACCAAGCAGTTTTGATGAAGAACAGTTAAAAGATTTTGGTAAGACCACGCCGATGGGACGCATGGGACAACCCAGTGAAGTGGCTCCTGCTTACTTGTTTCTAGCCTCGGATGAAGCAAGTTATATATCAGGACAAGTCATTCATGTTAATGGCGGTAGCATTATTAATGGTTAAAGCATTTAAAATTACCGATTGGAATTTTATTTAACCATTTAGCCTGTAAGAATAATTTGAATCATGATGAATCAAATCCACACCAAACCTTGACATATTATTACCCACCATTCATTTTTTTTTGCTTAAATGAATGAAGCTGTAAATTCAAAGAGGGATTCATTATGCCTAGAGGCGATAAATCATCTTATACTGCCAAACAGAAGCGGCAAGCCAAACATATTGAGGAAAGTGAAAAAGAGCGTGGGCTTTCCGAGGAGGATGCTGAACGCATTGCTTGGGCTACCGTAAATAAGCAGGATGGTGGTGGCAAGAAAAAAAGACACCATTAATAGTTATTTATAGTTTTATAAAGCTCTTTCATCAGAGCTTTATTTAATTGACCCACCTATCATCAGGCCATTTTACCATTTGTCGGATAATGTCATCAGAAAAATAATATAACAGCATGATTATTATTAGCTTTAGAAAATATATGCGTCTGCTGTTCACAATTTTTAAAGATTTCCATGAATCTACTCATTTAAAATCTTAGTTTACCCGTCAAAGGGGTGATACAGATGACACTCTATTGCATTAAAAAGAATCAGCATTTTCTCGCTTATCGAGATCAATTTGATGACTGCCATAATTGGCAAATGTCTGACCTGGATTTAGCCTTAGCAAGCCCATGGTACTGGACGACCGATAAAAATGTAGCAAAAATTTTTATTACACAAACTGAAGCAGAAGTTTTTCTAAATACCTATTATGGAGAGTCTTTTATCCAGGCAGAAATAAACTTGTACAGATATGAATACGATGAACTTTAATTTGTCCCCCTATCTATGATCTGCCCGACAATTTTATTTAAATAGCTGTTTATTGATCAAAATAGTCGGGCAGCTAGAACTGATCATCAACTACCTTAAAGGTTTGAATACGAATAGTGCTAAATTTGTAAGAATGAGGAAGCCGGCCCATGTTTTTTGCTGTAATGAGGATCAATAAAAAATAGGAACTGAGCTATGTGCGCAAATTTTGAAGCAATTAAAAAAAATAGGGCATTTCTTCTTGGTCTTTCCGAGCCACAGTTCCAATATCCTGACCATATTTATCCCTTATATGATGCCCCAATTTTAATTCATGGTGCAGATCGGCCAGAATGGGACCTTGCCAAATTTGGCCTGATTCCTTCTTGGGCAAAAGAATTAAAATATGGCCGTCATACCTATAATGCCCGAACTGAAACCGTGTCTAGTAAGCCCAGTTTTCGTCATGCCTGGCATAAAAATCAGTTTGCACTTGTACCTGTCGATGCGATCTATGAACCCAAATACATAAATGGCAAACCGCACTGGTACGCCATTTTTCGTAAAGATGAACTGCCCTTTACCCTCGCTGCCATATATGAAAATGCAGTAATTGGAAACAGGCAGGTTCGCTCCATGAGCCTGCTGACCATCAATGCTGACCATCATCCCTTTATGCGTCAATTTCACACACCCAAAGATGAAAAGCGCTCAGTCATTGTTATTCCCGAAAATGCGAGAATGGACTGGTTGAATTGCCAATATAATGAAGCGAGTCAATTTTTCTTTGAAATGCAGGATGAATATGTTGCTGTCCCTAAAAATCGTGCAGTCATGACTCGACTTTAATGTTCACTATTGATCGTAACTCATCATTACATTCATTTTAAATGATAAAAATCAGGGCTATTTAATTTAAAAATTTTTCTCAATCATTATTTTCTTCAACTTAAAATGATCCAGAACAGAGAACATTGAATACTGAGTTGCTCTATAAATTTTAAATAGACATAAATTTTTTTCTAAAGCTTGATATTTATGTACTAAGGTAAATTTGCTTAAAGATTTGTTCCCTTTTGCATATATAGGGCGCGAAAGATTAGAGAATGTCTTAAATTAGAAGGTGCAAGATTACCGCTATACAGGAGAGGTATGAAATGGCTACTATGAACGTAAATGACATTACCAAACATGCAGATGTAATTGCTTCAGATGGTCAAAAAGTAGGAACAGTAGATCACCTTCAAGGTACAGATCAAATCAAGTTAACAAGAAATGAAGAAGGTAGTCATCACCTTATTCCACTTTCATGGGTAAGTGAAATTAAAGAAAATCAAGTGATGCTTAATGTGGATGCCGAAGAAGTCAAAAGTCATTGGATTGCTGCTTAAACAGTTTAAACACCTTGATATAAGCCCTTTCTTCGCTCTGGAGGGCTTATTTAAACTTAATCGTTTAAATTTAACAATATTAAAACAGCTTGAGCTAACCATCTCTATTTAATTATACTAAAGCTTAAAATATTATTTTTCTGATTTTAATGTTTTTAATAGCCTTTTTTATTCTATTAATTTCTTTATATTTTATATTTAAAATCAGTTTTTCATAAAATTAAACCTATTTTTATTTAAAATTATCTTTACATACCCAAACTTCACCATCTATACGTACTCGGTCCGGTCCAATCAAATCTAATCGATGACCATAATAATTGGTCAGATTGAGAAAATTTCCATTCTTGTCGTAATTCGCCCATACACCTCGTTGAATATCCGGGCTGTCGAGTTTATAAAATGTAATGAGTTTCTGTGGATATGTAGTTACTGTATTATTCATTTTACCTGACCTTGTTAATTAGCAAAATAAGGTACATCCTCTTCAATAAAGAATACCTCACCTGTAGAATTCAAAATCCATTGATTGGTGCCCATCATTTTTGTCAATTGTTCTTGGGATGAATCATATACATTCATCAAATGATTCTCCTCATCATATTCCCCCGTATAAATTACGGTGGGTGATGTATCGAAATCCTCATTCATTTTATGGGCTTTTACAGGTCTGATATTCATGATTAACTCCTTTTATGTTTAAAGGGGCTTCGCTCCCTTTAAACTTCAATGACCATAGCAATGACTCCTGTTTTATTTTTCATTTTGAGACTGCTTTTCAGTATCTTTCTGCTGATTATGCTTATGGTCTTGCTGTGGTAAATGATGGGGTTGTTTTATCGGTTGATTCCTTTGATTCATATCTGTTTGATTTTGAGATTTTGACTTAGACATAATACTATTCCTTCTTGTCATTATTTGATGCCAATCAATTAACAACAATTAACGGCCTAATTATTTATCACTCTATCAGCATATACCCAAGTTAACTGAATAAAAACAATGATGATGTATCAAAATATAATATTACAATAGTAATACATTAATAATATTTAATATCCTGCTTAAACAAAAAATTTAGTCACTTAACAAATAAATTATTAATACATTATTTTTAATAGTAAATTACATATAATTCCAACACATACATAAAACCTCATAATTTATCTGGATTTTAAATATTATTTATTTCACAAAATCTAAAACAAAACCAATACATAAATAAAAATATAAACAAAACCTTTATATTTATTAGACTTTTTTCATAAATCATTTTAGAAACTAATAATTATTCTTAAAGCTAAAATTAAAAATAGATTTTAGTCGATATTAGATTCATGAGTGTGGCATGGATGCTACACGTTTCCCATCCCTTGCGCTGCGTTTTAAAGCAGTGCTTAAAACTGGCTCAGGATGTCGTGTATGGGAAACAATAAGTGAAGTTTTGCAAAGGATGTGCACTAAAAAACCCATCATAAAGATGGGTTTTTTATGAAAGATAAATGCAAAAATATCATGATTTAAGCTGGTACGGTGTCGGCAATAGCTTCACGCGACCACACCCGATGATGACGAATCAGGGTTTTAAACTGTTCCTGTACAGCGGTAAAATCCTCTGCATTTAAAGTCCCTTCGTCATGCGGCAATTTCAGCTCATGTAAAAGTTTTTGTTTGTCGCCCAACAATACAATCGGTTTCAGGTGCTTATAGGCCTCCAGCAGATAATGTTTTGTTACCCCATCTTTTAAAGCTTGCGGGTAATTATCACCATCTACAAGGACGACAGCATCATAGGCAATGGAAGGCTCAGCTTTTTGCATGCCATCTGATGCAACGGGAGACTGCTGTTGATTAAGCACAGGGCCCGGCGTTGGGGTCAATATATGCGCAACAGCTTTTTCAGCCTTAGCCCATTGCTGAATCGCGTCAATATTGGCTTGACTCACTCCATCATGAACCAATACGGCTATTTTTTTAGCTTGAATATCTTCAGGAATAAACGCCGTCATAGTAAGACGCGCCGATTTTTCTACTGAAGAAGTTTTTGCCGGATTTTGTGGGGCAGTGACTTCTATACCCAGGTTTTTACCCACCTGTTGAGCCAGATCCAGATCTATATTGGCCAACACTTCCTGCACTTCGCGTTGGCGGATATGTGGACGTTGTACCTTACTCAATTCGAAGGTGTATGCATCCACCACATGTTTTTGTTCATGCGGCGCCAAGCTTTGATAATAGAGACGTGCTTGCGAGAAATGATCTGAAAATGATTCACTGCGCTGACGAATTTTTTTACCGTCTATGCGTTCCTGATAGCTCTCGAAACCGCCTTCCTGGGCAGCAGGCGGAGTTTCGGTTGGCCAGTTGTTATCAATCGAATTGGGTTGGTAGGATGCCTGACCGCGATGAATAAAGCTTTGATGCATGGCATCACGCTGGTTGTTATGAAATGGACAAACCGGTTTATTAATGGGCAATTGATGAAAGTTTGGCCCACCTAAGCGACTCAGCTGGGTGTCGGTATAAGAAAATAAACGTGCCTGTAGCAAAGGATCATTGGTGAAATCTATACCGGGTACAATATGGGCCGGGCAAAATGCCACCTGTTCAATTTCTGCAAAAAAATTATCGACATTACGGTTCAGTACAAACTTGCCAATTGGCGTGACCGGAACCAGTTCTTCCGGAATGATTTTTGTTGGATCAAGCAAATCGAAATCAAACTTCATTTCATCTTCTTCAGCGACAATTTGAATACCGAGTTCCCACTCCGGATAATTCCCCGACTCAATCGCTTCATATAAATCCCGACGGTGAAAATCCGGGTCTTTCCCTGACAGCTTTTGCGCTTCATCCCACAGCAGCTGGCTTAAACCCTGTTTTGGTGTCCAGTGGAATTTGACAAATATGGCTTTACCTTCAGCATTGATCATACGGAAAGTATGGACACCAAAACCTTGAATCGAGCGCAAATTACGGGGAATAGCACGGTCCGACATCGCCCACATCACGGTATGGGCAGACTCCGGTACCAAAGAGACAAAATCCCAAAAGGTATCATGGGCTGACCCTCCGGTTGGAATTTCCGTATGCGGTTCCGGTTTGACAGAATGTACAAAGTCTGGAAATTTAATGCCATCCTGCACAAAGAAAACCGGAACATTATTGCCGACCAAATCGTAATTGCCTTCCTGAGTGTAAAATTTAATCGCAAAACCGCGAATATCCCGCACGGTATCGGCAGAACCACGGGGTCCTTGTACTGTAGAAAAACGTACAAAAATGGGGGTCTGTATATTGGAATCGGTCAGGAAGCCCGCTTTGGTATATTGTTCATTGCCCGGATAAGCCTGAAAATAACCATGTGCCCCTACACCACGCGCATGCACAATTCGCTCAGGAATGCGCTCATGATCAAAATGGGTGATTTTTTCCCTTAAGATAAAATCTTCCAGTAAGGTCGAACCTCGTACACCTGCCTTTAAACTGTTTTGATTATCTGCAATCTTTACGCCCTGATTGGTGGTCAGTGCATGATCAGTAGCATCACTGCGTGAAGCATCTAACTGCTGTGTTTTTACACTTTCATTCTTTTTGTCTAAAGCATCGGTACCTGCAACTTCACTTTGCTTAGCTTTATGATTCATATTTGCGCCTCTTTTCTATTCCATTAAACATGTGTTTGATAAAATGAATGCGTTGATCAGTAGACATTCGCCTGTATGATTGAAGTTAATGGGTAAACTTCTGATTGCTTAAAAAGGGAAACAGGTAATCGGTAAAACGTTGGGTACACCAGAGACCTGTTTCATGATGATGGGCATGAGGGGCTAAATAAGGCAGCAGTTTATTGATCTTCATGGCCAGATTGCCGGTTTCATAAATCTGGTGCTGAATATCTTCCAGTTCCCCATCAGATAAAAAACTGAACATAAAATCAGTTTGATCCTCATGTTCAAGTTGAATTCTGCGAGCATTTAAATCGGCATCTGGAGCAGATTCACCGGCAATCCAGTCATAAATGATCTGCTTTTCAGTAACCGTAAATACGCCAAACATTTTTCCATCTTCCTGGCTAATCAGCTTCCAGAAGCGGCTTTCTTCTGGATTTCTACCCAGCCTGATCCATTTTTTATCAATGAGTACATCAACAAATTCTTCCACTGACTCGGGTGATGCAAGCCAAGAATTAATGGTTTTGTTATTAAAGGTGCATTTATCATTATGAATAACATTACCAACCAAGGCTTTTCGTTTTAAAATCTTAATCACCAAAGTGTCTAGATTTAGATTCTTGATAATTTGCCTTGAGGACAAGCCCTTATCACTCAAAGCGAAACCGGCCTTCATTTTTTCTATAAAAGACCGTTTATCATTGAATTTACTGTAAATTTTTTCAAATGCTTTAATAGATAAATTTGCATGCCCATTATCAATATTGTCGATGGTGATATGCAGATTGAAATATTTTGAATCTATACCTAATTCTTGCAGTTCATAGTTGGTGATCAGCAGATGTAACGGAAGTTGCTCATAGGCCAGATTAAAACCAATGATTTCCGGAATAAACTCGGGTGGTGCATAAGCCAGCGCGAGTTGAATTGCAGCTTGATGATAATATTCATCCTCCAGATCCAGTACAAAATGTTCCAGTCCTAAATTGATAATAAGATCATTAAATAAGCACACATGGTTGGATTTGGCTAAGCCCAAACCCAGCTCTTCCAGATAAATCTGTATGAGGTCTCTGAAAACTGGATCATTCCAGTAATGGGTAATGCTAAACAACCAGGAACCGTCAACTTGCTTTACAGGCGCAACTTTAATCAGAAACTCGAATGCCTGCCCCACATTTTTAAAATATTCTCGCCCTGCCCCGCTATTTCTTCTTTCTAAATAGGCTTGGTATTCAGCACATTGAAGCTTATTATTCTTTAGAATCCAGTCATGGATTTTACTCACATCAGCGGGAAAATCGTTGGAATTATAATTTAGATTTTGAATTTCTTTTTTTAAAAAATATGAGGCTTTTCTTTCCTTTTCCTGAACAGGAACATCTCCATTAAGAAAAAAATTAACCAAATCAAAATAATTCTGATGATTTTTATCTACTGATTCTAGCGGCTGTTTTTTTACTGCTACTGGCATTTTTATTCTCCAAGCGGTAATTAGCATATAACCTTAATCCACTTGCGATTCATGAAAAAACCCTATAATTGTTATTCATTCGTTTAATTTATGTTGATTCAATAGTAATCAAATCTGATTAATCAAACAGTTAAAATTATAATCACGCCTTAAAATGAGAAATAGTTCTCTTTTTAAAATATTTTATTGTTAATATTTTATTTATTATCTAAAATAAAAATATGATATTAAAATAAAGTGAAGAAATATGACTACTCAATGCTGTAAATTACTGGCTAAAAAAAAATTAAAAGTGACTTTCATTGAAAGTGCTTCAGCAGGTTATTTGGCTTACCGTTTTTCACTCACCCCATTTTCTGGCGAAATCTTAAATGGAGCTCTGGTATGTTATGATTTAAAAGTTAAAGAAAAAGTACTTAAGATATCTCCCAAGCTCATAAAAAAATATACTGCAGAATCTATTGAAATTACTGAAGAATTAGTAAAAAAAGCAAAGAATATATTTACCTCGGATATATATGTGGGATGTACTGGATTACTCAAACCCGGCGGTTCTGAAACTCCAGAAAAACCTGTAGGAACTTTTTTTTATTCAATTTTATACAAAAACAAAATATATAATTACCGATGTTTGTGTAAAGGAAAGAAAACAGAAAAATTAAACAAGCTTATCCAATCCATATGTAAAAGCCTCATTAAAATTATTAAAAAAATTTAAATTAATATAATTAAAATTTAAATTTGTAAATATAAGGCTTTCCAATAAACCATATATTTCATGGATATAATATATAAACGAATCATTATAATTACATTTCAAACATTATGTAACATCCCTTTTATTTTTTAATGAAATATTCATGCTAATAATAATTATATCTGGTTAAACAGATGTTATTAAAAAATATATATGAGGTGTAGAGATGACTAATCCAAATCAACCCCAACAACAAAATGATCAGCAACGCCAACAGCAACAGCAGAACGACCAACAACGCCAACAGCAACAACAGAATGAACAGCAACGCCAACAGCCTGGTCAGCAGCAAGGCAACATGCCACAACAGCAACAGCAGAATGATCAGCAACGTCAACAGCCTGGTCAGCAGCAGGGCAGCATGCCACAACAGCAGCAACAAAATGATCAGCAACGCCAACAGCCTGGTCAGCAGCAACAACCTAACCAACAGCAACAGCAAAATGACCCGCAGCGCCAACAAACTGGTCAGCAGCAAGGTAACCTGCAACAACAGCAGCAAAATGATCAGCAACGTCAGCAAACAGGTCAACAGCAAAATTTTAGACAAAATCAGAATGACCAAAACAATCAACAGCAATAATGCGTTGATTGAACATTCACTTTCACATTTTAGATTGTGAAATTGTCTTTCATTGCTTGGCTATTGATTCAAAAATGAGGAGCTACACAGAATGACTGATCCCACTTTAGAAAATCAAAACCGTACGTCAAATAGTGAATCTGATCGGTATTGGCGTGAAAATTATACCAGTCGACCTTATTATCAAGATTTACAGCGTGATATTCCCGATATTGATTATGACAAGGATTTATCCTCTGCTTATGAATTTGGAAAACATTCACGTTCTGAATACGGCGAAAATGCCCGTTTTGAAGACTCGGAAAATGATCTTCAAAGTAAATGGGAGCAGTTTAAAGCGAACTCTCGCTTAAAGTGGCAACAAGCGAAACATGCCGTAAAAGATGCATGGGATAGAATGTAAAGGAATGAAAAATTTCCATTTAAATTCTACTCGTTAAAAAAGCACCCTCGGGTGCTTTTTTGTGCAATACTTTTCTGATTAATTAAACATTTGTCCAAATGCATAGATTACAAACATCAGCATCAGTGCAGATGATGAAGTTACAAGGAGTTCTATTGTTTTCATAACCCACTCTCACTTCCTTATCGTGGAACACTCTTTATACACTGAGATTTTTTGTCAGACAATAACAATTATTGACATAAATGTATCAAAAAATACTAAAAATATAAATATCACATTTTAAAATCTACACTTCCTCTCATCACAAATACAAAAATTCATTGCAAAATATGTCTCTTGTTTTTACAGCAGTTTATTTATTTAATATATATCTATTTTTCAATGATTTAAAATTTAAGAATTTAACTTTTTCAACTTTTTTATTTACATTCAAATATTCAGATCCCCCTATATAATTGAACTTTCCTGTTAATTTTTGCTACTCATTTTTAAGGGTTTTAGAATCGGATTTAAATTTTTTTACAACTTGTAGACTTTCGCTCTTCTTCACTTACTGCTGCCTAAAGGTCCATCGAGCAAACATTTCCCGATTTGTTCAACAGTCAAGCTCAAGTAAAATTTTCAGGCATTAAAAAACCGCCTTGAAGACGGTTTTGGTATTGTTCTCACTCTTACACGGCATTTACATGCGCATTAAGCCGGAACATTTCATTTACGCCCGTATAGAAACTGCGGCCATCAAGATTCAACTCAATTTCAATACCGGATTCAAGCAAGACTTTTTTGCCTACTTCAACCCATTTAAAGCCATCACGGGTATTTTGCATTTTTTTCAAAGGAATCAGCGATACAACAATTTCACGGCCATTTACAGATTTTGCAACTAAATTTTCAGTTTTATTCAACATTTACACCAATTTTTTAATACAGATAGAAAAGCCACCATTGGCATTTCAAAATAACAACCTTAACTTGGGATCACTCAAATGAGCGGAGATTTCTCGTTTACTAATTTTGAACGAGAACATTTTCATGTCAGTTTTATTGTTGAAATTATTATAACAGAAATATTGATTTAAGATACATCAGTATATCAGCGTTATGAATTAAAATTGTATTTAAATATTTCAGTTTTTAAGCCCTCCCTTTCCTTAGAAACCGAGAAATACAGGAAATTACTGATATACCCTTAAATAGTCTGCAATCAAACGTGATGCCCAAGATTCCGGTTGTTTAAAACCTTCGTAAAAAATACAGTGGCTACCTTTTTTAGTGGTCACGACGACAATATTCGGCATCTTCTGAAGGGTTTCCTTATAAGGTTCCAGATTCCGGATATGACACACAGGATCATCTTCCGCATTTAAAATCATCAATGGAATTTTGACATTTTCGAATACATGAATCGGATTGGTGGCCTGATTATAGTCTTCAAAACTGCTATAGCCTGCCAGTTCAAAATAATGAGATTGAAACTCTAATAAATTCCTGGAAGCCAGCACTTTGGGCAAGGAAGCGGTTTGTTGCCATGTTTCGCTATAAGGATGAATAAAGGATTCAAATAGTTTTTTCGTCATCACTTTACTATAGAAAGGATGCACATTTTGAAAACCCAGTTCAGTGTCATAACCGGGACACAATGCAAATGCTGCCTTGAACGGTGTTTGCTCGCCTTGTTCTCCTAAATAGCGGACCAATAATCCGGTGCCCGCAGATGAGCCAACCGCATACAGGGTGGAATCTGGAAATTTGCTTTGAATATACTGAATCTGTTCACGCAAATCATCAGTCGAACCGAACATGGAAATTTTGGGAACAGGCAGCGGTAAATTGGCATGGCCACGGCGCAAACATAAGGCTACACGCCATCCGGTATGTCGATGCAAGTCACGGACCAGTTCGGCCATACTTTCCGGCGTACCGGTCAAGGTAGGCATCAACACAATGGTTGGCGTATCTGCAGCAACATGAAGCCCATACCAGGCAATGGCGGTAACTCCACCATCAGACATCTTGAGATGTTCGATCACATCATACTGGAGTTGCACCGCTTTTTTTTTGATTAAGTCAAAATAGATCAGATGCAGATGTGTATTGGACAACCACGGCGTTGGACGGTATTTCTGTTTGAGTTGGGGCAAAATTTCAAGCATCTGCCCTGCTTCACCTTGTGGATCATAGTACAGGGTAGGTAATTCAGCCCCTGTCACCTGATCGACAATTTCTTGCACCAACTGACTGATTTTATTGAGCACAAACTTCATATTCGGTTTACCTCAAAAATGATGTAACGCAAAATACTTAGTACATGTCACTCCATTAACAGCATATATCTTTACTATACTCTTTATACTTTTGGTATAAAAGCAGCCATACGTTGCCCCATCTGTGCCGCCAATGCTTCCAGACCACTCTTCGGACGCAACATCACTTCAAAATCAATAATTTGACCTTGTTCATTCAACTGAATCATGTCAATGCCTTTGAGTTTTTTCTCACCGACATTCGCAGAAAACTCCAGTACCACATTCATGCAATCTTCGGTATAGAATTCGCGATGGTACTTAAAGTTTTCAAAGATCTGAATGACATTACTCAGAATAAAAAACACCACCTGTTTACCCGGATAAGGTTGATAGGCGACTGGTGAACGAAACACCACATCTTCAGCCAGTAATTCATTTAAAATCGACATGTCACGTGTTTGCAGCATGGTGTGCCAACGTTTAATGGCCTGTTTTGTTGTTTCAATGGTCATTTAGGCTTCCTTTTTTGTTGTGTATTTAAAAAAACTCCTCCCTGAGCAAGTTTTAAAGCATTGCCTTAAAACGAAGCGCAAGGAAGATTGGGAAGGATTAATTTTTAGCATTCATTGATAAGAATCCCTCTAAATCCCCCTTTTATAAAGGGGGACTTCATTGAAAGAAATTAAATCACTGCCGCCAAATCTGCACCCTGACGAATGGCACGCTTGGCATCCAGTTCGCCGGCTTCTTTGGCCCCCCCAATCAAATGCACATTTTTACCATCGGCTTTCAGTTGCTCGAACATTGCGGTGAAAGGTTCCTGACCGGCACAGATCACGACATTATCAACTTCTAAAACAGTCGGCTGACCATTCACTACAATATGCAAGCCCTGATCATCCACCTTTTCATAGCTGACACCTGCCAGCATTTTTACTTCCCGGTGTTTCAATCCGGTACGGTGAATCCAGCCCGTCGTTTTACCCAGACCTGCGCCCACTGAACTTGCCTTACGCTGCAATAAGTAAATTTCACGATTGGACTGTTCTACTTGTGCGTTCTTCAATCCCCCGACATTTTCATAACGGGTGTCAATACCCCATTCATTATAGAATTTTTCAGGGTTCAGGCTGGCACTATCTCCTTCATGGGTTAAATATTCCGCGGTATCAAAGCCGATACCGCCCGCCCCAATAATCGCCACACGTTGCCCTACTGGCTTGCGTTCTTTTAATACTTCGAGATAAGTCAGTACTTTCGGATGGTCGATACCTTCAATTTCTAACTGACGCGGAGTGACACCGGTCGCTACAACAATCTCGTCAAAATCAGAATGGCTTAATGCTTCATAGGTCGCCGGATGATTTAAAAGCAGCTTAATATTGGGCTGTAATTCAATTTTACGTTTGAAGTAACGCAAGGTTTCATAAAACTCTTCTTTACCCGGAATGGCTTTGGCAATATTGAACTGCCCCCCAATTTGATTGGCGGCTTCAAAAAGAGTGACCTGATGTCCACGTTCAGCCGCATAAGTGGCAAAGCTTAAGCCTGCCGGTCCTGCACCAATCACGGCGATCTTTTTCGTTTGCGACGTTTCTTTAAAAATCAGCTCCGTTTCATAGCAGGCACGCGGATTGACCAGACAGGATGCAATTTTCATCGAGAAAATATGGTCCAGACAGGCCTGGTTACAGCCAATACAGGTATTGATTTCATCACTGCGGCCCTGTTCTGCTTTTTGCACAAAGAAGGCATCGGCAAGCATGGGACGCGCCATGGAAATCATGTCGGCATGACCCGAAGCCAATACATGTTCTGCCATTTCCGGGGTATTGATACGGTTTGAAGTAATGAGAGGAACCTTGACCAAACCCTTGAGTTTTTCTGTAACCCAGGTAAATGCTGCACGTGGCACCTTGGTGGCAATGGTCGGAATGCGCGCTTCATGCCAGCCAATCCCGGTATTGATAATGGTGGCACCGGCTTTTTCAATTTCCTTGGCCAGTTGCACCACTTCTTCAAAAGTAGATCCGCCATCGACCAGATCCAGCATCGATAATCGGTAGATGATGATAAAGTTTTCACCTACCGCTTCACGGGTACGGCGTACGATTTCAATCGGGAAACGGATACGGTTTTCATAGCTGCCGCCCCATTCATCATCACGATGGTTAGTCCGTGCCGCAATAAACTCATTAATCAGATAGCCTTCCGAACCCATGATTTCTACGCCATCATATCCGGCATACTGTGCCAGTTTTGCACATTGGGCAAAGTCAGCAATCGTTTGTTGTACTTCTGCGCTGGTTAAGGCATGCGGTTTAGTCGGGTTGATCGGTGCCTGAATGGCAGACGGTGCAACCAGGTCGGCCTGATAGGAATAACGCCCGGTATGCAAAATCTGCATGGCAATTTTACCCCCGGCATCATGCACCGCCTGGGTAATCACCTTATGTTTTTCCGCTTCTTGTATAGAGTCTAATTTCGCTCCGCCCGCAAAAGTCAGACCTGCATCATTCGGTGCAATCCCGCCCGTCACAATCAGCCCGACACCTCCTTGTGCACGTTCTGCATAAAATGCCGCCATACGCTCATAACCACGTGGAGCCTCTTCCAGACCGACATGCATGGATCCCATCAGAACGCGGTTTTTAAGTGTGGTAAAGCCTAAATCTAAAGGCGCTAATAAATGCGGGTAATTAGACATACAATCTCCTTGGCGTGCTTTCTCAGCTGGCAAATATCTTTTAATGCAACTTGTTGCATAACTTATATTCCAGATTTGTTTTTTATGCAACATGTTGCATAATGAAGCTGTAAAGATTTATTGACTGAGCCGTTTATGTCCTTAGCCCATGTTTTATTGACCAGCCTGATTGAAAAACCCAGTACCGGTATTGATTTGGCTCGTCGCTTTGACCGCTCCATGGGATTTTTCTGGAATGCGACCCATCAGCAGATTTACCGTGAACTCAGCGCCATGCAACAAAAGAACTGGATCTCCACGCTTGAAGATCACAGTTCCAATACCCGCAAAAAGACCTATCAGGTTGAAGCATTGGGGCGCGCCGAACTGGCCGACTGGATGCTCAAACAAAGTCCACCTGCGCAATTGCGTGACGACTTAATGGTGCGTTTGCGTGCCGAAGCTCAACTCGGTGGCAATACGGTGTTGCCTGAACTGGAAAGGCACCTGATCTTGCATCAACAAAATTTGAAAATCTATCAAACGATTTTTGCCAAAGATTTTGCCCATGCACAGGATCAGGACCGGACCCTGTTTATTCATAAAATGATTCTGCAACTGGGGATTGACCTGGAAATGGGCTGGATCAAGTGGTTGGAGACCATGATTCCACAGTTAAAAGCATTTGAACATAAGAACTAAAAAAAAGGACACACGCATGCCATATTACCTGATGCCTGATAATGAACAACTGTTTGTTCGCGAATTTGGACAAGGACAACCGGTCTTGGTCCTGTCAGGTTTAGGGATGCAAAGCTGGCAATGGCTTCCGTTTCTTTACCGGAATACTAAAACGCATCGCTTTATTATTCCAGACTGGCGCGGTTTTGGGGGTTCACAAGGGTGTGCCATTCCCGAACTGGATGCCATTTCCAGTCACTGGCGTGATATTGACAGCCTGATTGAACAGCTTCGGTTAAACGATATTGTAGTGATCGCCTATTCCATGGGTGCAACCACGGCCATGCATGGCATGCAATATGGCAACTTTTCCGAACAGATCGCAGCCTATTTACATATTGACCAGACCCCTAAAATTTCGGTAGATGATAGCTGGGATTATGGTTTATTTGGCCCACAGCATCAGCTGTTTATTTCTATTCTGACCGAGCTGTCGCAGTTGCTGGCTCAGCATCAACACATTCAATATATAAAATACCTGAATAGCCAAGCCCGCGGACAGCTTGCCAAGCTCTGGCTAGAGTTTATTGGCCTGCAAAATAGCAATAGATACAGTTTAAAAGCCTTTGAATGGGTACTCAACCAGTCGCGATTGCAAAGCTTATTACTGCCCTCTCACCGGGTCGACTATATGGCCTGGTATATCAACAACTATCTGTACCATCAGGAAGATTACCGCGAAGCCCTGCAAAAATTGCAATGTCCAGTGACTTTTTTCAGTGGCACGCAATCCAAGCTTTATCCGGTGAAAGGTCAAACCTTGATTGCGCAGAGTATTCCTCATGCTAAACAGATCCGTTTTGAAAAATCTGGACATACTCCTTTGCTTACTGAACCGCTAAAATTTGCGCGAGAAATTAGTGAATTCCTGCAAGCCAATGCGGCTTATAAACCTTAAACAGCTGAATGAAGTCAGGAGCCGAGATGAAAAAACTCGTAGTCTTTTCGGGTGCTGGCATGAGTGCCGAAAGTGGCATCAACACTTTTCGGGACAGTAATGGCTTATGGGAACAGTACCGAATTGAAGACGTCGCCACACCTGAAGCCTGGAAACGTGATCCAGAACTGGTCCAACGTTTCTATAACGAACGGCGCAAAAATATTCTGTCTGCCAAACCCAATGCTGCTCATCTGCTGATTGCCGAACTTGAAGATGTTTTTGATGTACACGTCATTACCCAAAACATTGATGATCTGCATGAACGTGCTGGAAGTAGCAAGGTCATTCATCTACATGGCAATATTCGCCTGGCTAAGAGCTCGGGTCCAAACGCTGAGTACAGTACTAAATTCTATCCGGTCGAAGGTGCAGAGCTAGATTTGAGTAAACACTTCTGCAAAGATGGCTATCCTTTACGTCCACATGTAGTCTGGTTTGGCGAGGCTGTGCCTGCCTATGCCTATGCACAGGATTGTGTACAGGACGCGGATATTTTTATCGTAATTGGTACCAGCCTACAGGTTTATCCCGTGGCAGGTCTAATCCATGAAATTTCAGCCAATTGTAACGCTTACTATATTGGCCCCAAAGCTGATCAGCAGCAGCTTCCGCCCCAATTCCAGAAAATTGTGATGACCGCTACTCAAGGCATGCAATACCTGAAAAAAATATTGCGACAACATCCATAAACCCTTCTGTTTAATAGCAAAACTACAAAGTAGGCATTGACATAATGCAACAATAAAATTTTAATCAGCTTATTGTTGCATAAATGGAATTCTTAAATGCTGTCTGATCTTGATGATTTTTATTGCTTTGCCTTGGTGGTTGAACATGGAGGCTTTAGTGCAGCAGAACGCGCAACCGATATTCCAAAATCGAAATTAAGCCGTCGCGTTTACAATCTGGAAGAACATTTAGGAATCCGGCTTATTCAGCGCAGTTCCCGCCATTTTGCCGTAACCGACATTGGCATGAATATTTACCGCCATGCCCAGGTCATGATGAATGCGGCACAAGCGGCCCACGATCTGGTCGATCATCTCAGCATTCAGCCACGCGGTGTGATTAAGGTCAGCCTGCCTGTTTCAATTGCGCAAAATGAAATTGCCAAGATTTTACCGAAATTCCTGAAAACCTATCCTGAAATTAAGGTACAGCTCATTGTCAGTAACCGCCGTGTCGATATCATCAATGAAGGCATTGATGTGGCACTCCGGGTACGTTCCAATCTGGATAATGACCCGAATCTGGTTTTACGCAAATTTGAAAATATCGAACAGCACCTGTTTGCCAGCCAGGCCTATCTGAATGAATTTGGCGACTTAAAACAGCCGGAAGATTTAAGCGATCATCAAATTCTCAGCATGTCGGATGAGCATTTAGACCAGTATATTGTTGTACACGATAATAAAAAACAGCAGAAGAAAATCAAGGTCAATCCCATGGTAATGGGGTCTGACCTGATGATGCTGGCACAACTGGCACGACAAAATTGCGGCATTGTGTTATTGCCGGACAGCATTGTTCAGGACTATGTTCAAAGTGGTGAACTGGTGCGTGTACTGCCGGACTGGAAAGCACCGCATGGTATTTTCCATGCAGTCTATCCTTCACGCCGTGGCTTGCTCCCCGCGGTCCGTGTCTTTATCGATTATTTGGTGGAACAGCTCAGCAAGTATTAATACCCATACCTCTGCTTGGAAAAACAATCTTGGAAAACAACCAGCTTTATCTTCAAGCCAGCGGACAAAGCCTTTGAGTTGTTGATTGCATCCTACAAACGGCTAGCCTGGTCTCAAAAAAGTAAAATTCACTTGAGTAATACAAAATTTTAGGCAAAAAAAAAGCTTATCCGAGGTGGATAAGCTTATAAACTTTAAATAAGGAAAAATAAGAAACTACAGCTAGAATCTATAGTTGTATAGTACAAAGAAAAAATATATAAATCTAATATATAAAATATATTACAAAATAATAATAAAAATAATTTTATTATATAAATCAAAACTATAAATTAAAATTAATAGATTTTAAAACTTAATTTGAACATAAAATCAACAATTTTATACCAAAGCATAAAACAATCTATTTCATTTTATCTTTCTCGTTTAAATTTCAGGATATGAACCGGTACCTTCTGGCCAAGGAGATAAAAGCTCAAAACCGGTATCTGTTACAGCAACCATGTGTTCCCATTGAGCGGTTAAGGAACGGTCAGCAGTCACTACGGTCCAACCATCTTTAAGCTCTTTGACACGTGCCTTGCCTGCATTGACCATCGGTTCAATGGTAAAAACCATGCCCTTTTTAAGGATCAGACCTTGACCAGGCTGCCCATAATGCAGCACATTCGGCTGTTCATGATAGACATTGCCAATGCCATGACCGCAGTACTCACGGACAATGCTATAACCTTCACGATGAGCCACCGATTGAATGGCAAAACCGATATCGCCTAAAGTTGCGCCCGGTTTCACCGCATGAATGCCGGCCACCATGGCTTCATAGGTGGTTTCAACCAGTTTTTTCGCTTCCGGTTTTACATTTCCGACATAATACATCCGGCTGGTATCGCCAAAATACCCATCTTTAATGATTGCCACATCAATATTGATAATGTCGCCATCCTGCAAAATGGTGTTTGGCGATGGGATACCGTGACACACCACTTCATTTGGAGAGATACAGGTGGTTTTGGTGTAGCCATAATAGCCTACATTGGCCGGAATCACTTTTAAGGTATTCACAATAAAATCATTACAGATATCATCCAGATACTCCGTACTTACTCCAGGCTTGACATACTTCCCTATCATCTCCAAAACCTGAGCAGCCAAACGTCCGGAAATACGGAGTTTCTCTAAATCTTGCTCAGTTTTAATGGTAATAGTGGAAGCTTTCATTGCATCATCCTCAGGAATAAGGCTTATGATTATAGTCCTTTTACATTAATTTTGTTTAATATGAGCAGATAAACAGTGGAGTTTTGAACCTTTTTAGCCAACTGTGTGATTAATTTACATACATTTAAATAACCCTAACCGAAAATTAAAAAATTACTTAAATAATTAAAAAAGAATAATATTTTATATTTTTCTATTTTTTACCCATTAATCAAATATATAAATAGACTTAAATTTTCCCAGTTGCTCATTTTAGTGGATGATTAAATTACTAAAATTTATAAGTCTCATAAAAGGAACTATAAAAAAGCGCGGATATCCTCTAAAATCGCTTTTTTTTTAATTCCTCTCCCCATTTATGACAAATCTCCGTACAAGGGATATTATTGCCTTGGGTTTTATGACTTTTGCACTTTTTATTGGTGCGGGCAATATTATCTTTCCACCAATTGTCGCTCAACAAGCGGGTGAACATGTATGGTTAGCTGCTTTAGGTTTTCTGATTACCGCAGTTGGTCTGCCTGTTATCACCATTATGGCACTGTCACGTGTAGAAGGATCTATCCAGAATTTAAGTTCACCTTTGGGTAAAGTCGCCAGTCTGATTTTAACCATTGTATGTTATTTAGCTGTTGGTCCTTTATTTGCAACGCCTCGTACAGCCACGGTTTCCTATGAAATCGGTTTTTCTTCTTATTTTGGTACCTCAAGTAGCAGTCTGCTCACTTATAGTGCAATTTATTTTGCAGTCGTCACTGCTATTTCCTTATACCCCAATAAACTGCTCGACACTGTCGGTCATTTCCTGGCACCTTTAAAGATTATTTCTTTGGCGGTATTAGGTATCGCCGCATTTGTCATTCCTGCCGGATTCATTCCACCTGCAATTAACAATTATGTTGCCGCCCCGGTTTCTGAAGGTTTTGTCAACGGCTACTTAACCATGGACACTTTGGGTGCACTGGTTTTCGGTATTGTCATTATTCACGCGATTCATTCACGTGGCGTAACGGATAAAAAACTGGTGACCAAGTATGCCGTGATTGCCAGCCTGATTTCCGGTGTAGGTTTAACTCTGGTTTATTTAAGCCTGTTCAAGCTCGGTTTAGGTAGCCATGAAGTCGCGCCAAATGCAGCAAATGGTGCAGTGATCCTGCATGCCTACGTGCAGCATGCTTTTGGTGATATTGGCTCGGTGTTCCTGACCGGCATGATTTTCCTGGCCTGTATGGTCACAGCAATTGGTTTAACCTGTGCATGTGCAGAATACTTCTCGGAACTGACCAAAGTTCCTTATAAAATTTTGGTTTTCATTTTAGTGGGATTCTCTTTCATCATTTCAAACCTCGGTTTAACCAAACTGATTGCAGTATCTGTGCCTGTTTTAAGTGCCATTTATCCACCGGCAATTGTGGTGATTCTACTGAGCTTCTTGTGGAAATTTTTCAACAAGCCCGCTTATGTGGTTGCACCCGTCACTGCAGTGGCTATGCTATTCGGTATTTTTGACGGCCTGAAAGTTGCAGGACTCGAAGCATACTTACCGGGTTTCATTCAAAATTTACCTTTAAATGCACAAAATTTAGCCTGGCTAATTCCCTCTATTATTGTGCTGATTATTGCCATCGTCATCGACAAAGTTAGACAATAACCGCTGTTGATATGATTAAAATCTCGTTTTACCCAAATCAGATTTTAACCGTGATCAATAAAACGCCATGTTTTACCCAAACTGGGTTTTATTGTTTACTTTTCATCGCCCCAACACGGTTTGTTAAAAATATAAAATTAAATCAGTCCCTATCAGGCAAATTATCGCTGCAATCCCCTTTCAGACATTGATGCACTTCCAGACTGGCATCAATATTGCTTATTTATATTCACTATTGTTGTAACTTTAATGGTTTCTCATTCACAAGCAGATGATAAGCATAGATATATGCTTAAAAATAACCAATATTCATGTGAATAAGGTCATCATGTTCATTTATGCACTAACATGCTTTTATTACAAAATAATGACATTTGCTATTGAAATGAAATGAAATAACAAGTACAACATTAGAAACTAATCTGACTAAAACAATTAGGTTTAGGTCAATAAACAACCGGAGGGGTGGAGATGTTATCATTACATTTCAATAAAGAAATCTTCATTAACGCTCTAAAAGCAAATAAGAATATGGTCACTTATCTGAGTACCACTGCTGCTCTGCTTGTGACGCTCATTATTCATGGATTAATTCAAGGCAATTTAAAGCCTGAATTCTTCATATATGCTTTTATTGTATCGGTAGCTTTCTATGTGTGGGCTATAGTCGATCAGAAATATCGGTACCAGAAGCAGAATACATCTACAGAATAAATGATGGGTGAACTATCACCCATCTTAAAAAGAACTAAAAAGATTAATGATCAAATACTTAAAATAAAAAACAAACCATCAAATTAAAATCTTGCCCAAGCCCAGCATTGTACCCAGCAATAATCCTGCTGTAGCCCCCAATTCCCCGATGATCAGCAAAATCATTGCACTGCTCAGCATCCATTTCGGTAAATGCCAACGTCCCACCTGATGCGGTTGCTTAAACTGATTGGTGGTATCTTTCAGCCAGCCATGCAATATATAGCTTAAAATTGAAAAGCTAAAAAAGAAAAGATTGATCAATACCAAGATTAAATTGAGCAGTTCATTCCATACTGAAAAATAGGCTAAAACTGCAATAATCAGGCTGGCAGGTGCATAGAGCAAACTGCTTCTATGCGCAATATCGACATAATAATGCGCACGTGCCTGTGCTGACTGCCTGATTTGATAATATTTCCATATTCCGGTCAGCATCCCCACCCAAAGAAAAATACCGCTAAATAGCACTGCCCAAGCTACGGCCTGCGTTAAATTTTCCGCTTCCATTGATTTATATCCTTATTTTTAGACCGTTATTTTGACTTTAAAGTCATTCATTTTACAAGTTTCTTTTTAGAACTTAGCTACAGTAGTCATCATACCCACTTATCCTATATTCCCTCATATGAACACTTTTGAAGCATTAACAATTACCTGTAAAGATGGATATTCACTCAGCGCTCGCTTTTATACGGCCAGCGCTATGCAAAAAAAGAATTGTCCCGTCCTCATCTGCCCAGCAACCGGGATTACCCAAAATTTTTATCAAGCTTTTGCAGAATGGTTAACCACGCAAGGCTATGATGTTTTGAGTTTTGACTTCCGCGGAATTGGCCGTTCTTTACATGGTCCGGTTAGCCAATCTGAAGCCAGTATTGTAGATTGGGGGCAACTGGATATTCCTGCTGCAATAAAAACCTTATTATATAAAACTCAAGCAGATCAGGTCATTTTAGTGGGTCACAGTGCTGGCGGTCAGCTTTTGGGTATTGTGCCTAACCATGAAAAAGTAGCCAAAGTCGTCGCGGTTTCAGGCTCAACAGGACATGTTAAAGGCTTAAAGGGCCGTACCAGATTGCTCGCTCCTGTCATGTTTAATGTCATTTTTCCATTGGCACGTATTACCAAAGGTTATGGCCCAACCCAGGCTATCGGCATGGGCGAAAACTTGCCTAAAGATGTGGCACGTGAATGGGCACAGTTCTGTAGCAAACCAGGTTATATCATCAACGCGATTGGTAAAAAAGTGGCATCCGCACATGATTATCATGCCCAGATCACCTGTCCGATTACGTCCATCTGGGCAACGGATGATGAGATCGCGACTCAAGCCAATGTGAAAGACCTGCTGCGTTTATATCCAAAATCGCATACAGAAATGATTGAACTTCAACCGCAGGAATATGGGCACAAAGGCATTGGTCATATGCTGATGTTTAGGAAGTCTCATCAAAACTTGTGGCCGGTGATTGAACAGCACCTGTCTGTCTAGTTTCCTTTTTCACTCTTCACCATGTGATCCGTCATCTGCTGCAATATTTTCTATTTTCGTCATTCAAAATGCATACGGCACCTATGTAGCAATACATCAGGTGCCGTATGCACACTCAAGGTTATTGACCCAAACAACCCTGAGTTGATGTGCTTATATTAGCAACCTTTGTCCCAATAATTTTGCCTAATTCTCCAGGATTTTTCTTTTAAACAGCATACTCATGCTATAAATAACATTTATTCAGAAGAATCTTTTGCAGTTTGTGTTATGAAGGAAAATAATTACAGTTTGGACAAGATTGACCGCCGTATTCTTGCTGAACTTCACCGTGATGGCCGTTTAACGGTGACGCAACTGGCTGAAAAAGTCGGTTTGTCTTCCTCTCCTTGCTGGACGCGTCTTAAGCGTCTGGAAAACCTGAAAGTCATTGATAGCTATACCGCCAATATCAATCCCAAGGCGATTGGTATTAATGAGCTGTTTTTTATTGAGATTACCCTGGAACGTCATGATGATGAAATTCTGGAACAGTTTAGTGAAGCCCTAGCTAATATGCCTGAAGTGGTGGAAGCTCATTTGGTCACGGGTGATTATGATTATCTGGTCAAAGTTGCGGTAAAAAATTCGGAACACTATGAGCGTTTTTTGCGTAAAAATTTATATTGCATGAATGGAATCCGTCATACCCGTTCGATTTTTGCCTTAAGGCCTTTAAAACTGGCCAATACGGCCGATTTAATGATGATTGAATAATCTGAAAGATTAAGAACTTCAATCACACAAGCAGATGTATTTATGTTTTAATACGCGCAGTATGAGATGAGCCTCTTACAGTATGTGCCCTGGATGTGCATACGACTAGCCCCTAACCATGGGGCTTTTTCATCTCTAAAATAAAATATTTTAACTGCCTTTGCTTGAACTGCTTTCGTCTTTAAGGCATGCCATGAGCAATATCATTCCCTCAAATGATTCATTGCCATATCAACCACTGGCTCAAACATAACAGCGTTTAAAAGGATATATTCTAAAGTAATCAAATTCACTTTATCTGACACATTTGAAATACTGCCACCCAATCTTTTTTTATACATAATTTATATGATTGACTATTTTCAAAATCATCAATTAATGACATTCCATCACCCACTTGTTGAATTGTGCAAGCTTTAAGGAACAATTGGAAGGAACAATGAGATAGCCAACTCACTGAGATTATTCAGCAGCTTTTTCAAAATTATTCAATAATCATCTCTACATTGAAATAAATTTAACTATAATCATCATGATAATAAAAAAGGATATACCTTGTGCGCCATTCATATCATCTTGAAAAACATTATATCGAACGTGCCGGATGGTTACGTGCAGCTGTGCTGGGGGCAAATGACGGCATTATCTCCGTCACCAGTCTGGTGGTCGGAATCGCGGCCAGTGGCGCATCTACCCATACTTTACTTGTGACCTGTGTCGCCGGATTAATCTCTGGGGCGGCATCAATGGCTGCCGGTGAATATATCTCGGTTAAATCACAACAGGACATTGAAAAGAATGATCTGGAGATGGAACAGCGCGAACTGCAACGCCATCCTGAGCCAGAATTGCAAGAATTAAAGAACATTTATATACAACGCGGATTGCAACCCGCTTTAGCTGAAGAAGTTGCCCGCCAGCTGACTGCACACAATGCCTTAGATGCACATGCGCGTGATGAAATTGGTATTTCAGATCATACCTCTGCACAGCCTTTTCGCGCGGCCTTCTCTTCAGCTGCTGCATTTACCATCGGCTCACTCTTTCCTTTAGTTTCAATTCTGCTGCTGCCCGAGCAATATTTAGAGAAAGGCGTGATGGTAATTGGGGTATTAAGTCTCGGCATTATGGGGGCATTAGCGAGTTATGCTGGTGGAGTCAGCATCTGGAGAGGCTCCATCCGGGTCATGCTTTGGGGGATTATCGCCATGTTATTCAGCGCCTGGATCGGCTCATTATTTAATGTGAGTGTGGCTTAAGACCGCTTTGTATATGTTTCCCAGTCTTTGCCCATGATGGACATAAATCCTCAGTCTATAGATAGAAATGTGTGACATGCTTTATATTGATCAAGCATGTCATTTTAAGTTAAAAAGCATCTTTATTTTCAACGCATTCAGCTCCAGTGAAATCTTGCTCGTATCCCATCAGCATGAGGCCTGTCCAAGCAAAGCTATCTTTACGGGCCACTTAGCGCTATTTAAAAATACTGATATTTACCTGCCCCCCGGTTTTTCTTGCATATTCATATAAATGCTCAGGTCATGGTATGAATGGTATCTTTAAAGCGTTTCCAGGCCACATAGAAAAACAGCACGGCAATGCCAACCAGCCAGAGAAACGACGGCCAAACGATATTCAGTCCCGCATTTCGATACAGAATAGCCTGGGCCAGTTCAACAAAATGCGTGGTCGGGGCAATCAGCATCAGATACTGCAATACCTCCGGCATACTTTCACGCGGTGTCATCCCGCCTGAAAGCATTTCCATCGGGATCAGAATCAGCATCATCAATAAACCAAACTGCGGCATCGATTTCGACATGGTGGCCAGATAAATACCCATCGAAGTGGTGGCAAACAGGGTCAATAATGCCCCAAAGAAGAACAGCAGCAGGTTCCCTTCAACCGGAACCTGCAAGGCTAGCTGTACTACCAGTTTCAGCCCGGTAAAAGCTGCAATCAATACCACCAGGCTCATGGACCAGACCTTGGACATCATAATTTCAAACACCGTAACCGGCATCACCATCAGGTGTTCTACCGTACCGTGCTCACGCTCGCGGATTAACGCTGCTCCGGTCAGAATGATGGACAGCATCGCCACGTTATTGATGATTTCCATGACACTGCCGAACCATTTCTGGTCCAGCAACGGGTTAAAGCGGGCACGCATCTCCAGTTCAACCGGCATGCTGCTCACTTTCCTGTTGTGCAACACATATTCACTGACTTCCGACTGAATAATCTGCTGAATATAGCCAGCCCCGGTCATCGCCTGAGACATGCGCGTAGCATCGACATTGACCTGAACCGCAGCTGCTTTTCCTGCAAGCACATCTTCCTGAAAATTAACCGGAATATTCAGTGCGAAGGTAAATTCCCCGGCATCCATTCCGGCATCCATATAATTCAGCTCAGTGCTTTGCGGAATAAAATAAGGCGGGTAAAATGCCGAAGTGATTCGCTCGGACAAGGTCGAATGATCTTCATCCACAATCGCAATCGGCGCCATGTTCAGGCTGTCGGTCATGGCGGTCGCTGCCGTATAAATCGCCACGGTAAAGGTGTAGATGATCAGGATCAGCATGACCGGGTCACGCCATAGACTCCACAATTCCTTGCAACCGAGCTGGTAGATATTCTGTATTTTCTGACTGAACATCCTAAGACTCCTGTTTTTTTAGCGCAAGGATTGCCGCACACATAATGACCGGCACCGACAGCAAGATGACCCAAAGAGACTGATGCAAGTCCTGAAAACCTAAAGCCTTGTTAAACACGCCACGGCTGATGTTCACCATATGTGTAGCAGGATAAATCCCGCCAAACAAGCGGCCAAATCCTTCCAGTGAGGAAACCGGATTAATAATACCGGCAAACTGCATCACCGGAATCAGCGTACCCAGCATGACCAGAAACATCGAGGCAATCTGGCTTTTGGTCAGGGCGGAGGCCAGTAAACCCGTGCCCGTAGAAAAAATAATAAACAGGAATGAAGCCAGGGTCAGGGTCAGGAAACTGCCTTTGATCGGTACATCAAACATCAGCACAATAATCAGGCACATCAGGACATAGTTCAGCATGGCCAGCACCACGTAGGGAATCTGCTTGCCGATCAGGAATTCACTGCGGGTGACCGGAGTGACATACAGATTGACTATCGAACCCAGCTCTTTTTCCCGCACTACAGACAACGCCGTCAGCATGGCCGGAATCAGCAGGATGAGCAGCGGAAATAAGGCCGGTGCCATTGCCGGCAGGCTCTTGATATCCGGGTTATAGCGGAAGCGGGTTTCAACATTGACTGTACTTGATATTTTATACCCGCTTTGCTCCAGCGCCTGCTGCATCAACCAGTGTGCATGAATGCCCTGTACATAGCCCTGCACCGTTTCGGCACGCTGGGGCATGGCTCCATCAATCCAGGCGCCAATCTTGACATTTTCACCCCGGGCCACATCCCGGGCAAAACCCGGCGGAATCTCGATCGCTAAAGCAATATCGCCGCTGCGCATGCGCTGGTCCAGATCATCATAACTTTGCAAAGGTGCCTTTTCGACGAAATAAGGTGAACCGGCTATACTCATGTTGTAGTTCTGGCTCAGTCCGGTCTGATCCCGGTCCAGCACTGCAAAAGTCAGACCATCCACATCCATGGTAATGCCGTAACCCATCACAAACAGCAGGATAATCGAACCGACCAAGGCCATGGTGGCACGAATCGGATCACGGGCCAGCTCCAGTGATTCGCGCCAGGCATAACTGAGCAGCCGTTGCAGGCTGAATCGGCTGGATGTTCTTTGCTGCGTCCTGATGGGCGGATGATCGGCTGAACTGTTTTCCTCCTGTTCTTCCGCTGCAGCTTGGCTGCCCGCACCCGCATCCAATAGATAACCAATAAAGGCCTGTTCCAGGGTTTCAGCCTGCCGGTTCTGCATCAATTTGGCCGGTGCAGCACTGTCCAGCACCCGTCCGGCATGCATCAGCGACATGCGGTCACAGCGCTCGGCTTCATTCATAAAGTGGGTGGAAATAAAGATGGTAACCCCATCCTGGCGCGACAGGGTGATCAGATAATGCCAGAACTTGTCCCGGGCAATCGGGTCGACCCCGGAGGTTGGCTCATCCAGAATCAGGATTTCAGGATTATGCACCAATGCTACCGCCAGTGACAGACGCTGCCTGATCCCCAGTGGCAAATCATCCGGCAATTTGTCTTTCAGCGCCATCAGGTCAAAGCGTTGCAGCATTTCTTGCACACGTGACGCGATCTGCTCTGCCGGCACATGGAATAGTTTGGCATGCAGCACCAGGTTCTGAATGATGGTTAATTCACTATAAAGGGAAAAGGATTGCGACATGTAGCCGACACGCCGACGCGTGGCAATATCGCTGCCTTGCACCGGTTGTCCGAACAGCCAGGCTTGCCCTTCCGAAGCCTCCAGCAATCCGGTCAAGACCTTCATGGTGGTCGACTTGCCACAACCATTAGAGCCTAAGAATCCAAAAATTTCACCACGGCGAATCTGGAAATTGACATGATCCACTGCTGTAAAGTCGCCAAATTTAACCGTCAGGTTCTGGGCTTCCAGGGCATAGCCATCCGAACCATCATCCGCTAAAGGCGGAATCACCACCGGTTCATAGCCCTGTTTCTTTTCCTCCGGCAAAAGCTTGATGTAGGCTTCTTCCAGACTGCTACTATCCGTCTGGGCCAACAATTCCTGGGGACTACCGGTTTGAAGGATGCTGCCTGCATCCATCATCGCCAGCCAGTCAAAGCCCTGCGCTTCATCCATATACGCCGTGGCGACAATGACACTCATCTGTGGACGGACGCTACGGATACGTTGAATCAACTCCCAAAATTGTGCACGTGCCAAGGGGTCGACCCCGGTGGTGGGTTCATCCAGGATCAAAAAGTCCGGATCATGAATCAGGGAGCAACACAGGCCGAGCTTCTGTTTCATCCCGCCGGACAGTTTTCCGGCCGGACGATCCAAAAACTCATACAGCCCCGTGCTTTTGGTCAGTGCATCAATACGTTTTCGGCTTTCTGCTGCATTGTGTCCGAATAAGCGGGCAACAAACTGCAGATTTTCTTCAACTGAAAGGGTTTTGGACAAGTTTTTGCCAAGCCCCTGCGGCATATAAGCAATATGCGGACAGACTTTTCTACGGTGTTTTGCATCGGCAATATCGCCACCAAGCACCATCAAGCGGCCTTGCTGAACCACTTTGGCACCGGCCAGTAATGCCAGCAGGCTGGATTTTCCCACGCCATCCGGACCGATCAGACCCATCATGCAACCCGCTGGCAACGACAGGGAAATGTCCTTTAAGGCCTGGGTCTTGCCATATTTCAGACTGACCTGCTGAATGTCGGCAACAATCGTGCCCTGTGCAGATAAGACTGTCATGATTTAACCAGATTACTTAGGAATGCAGGCCAAGGGGCATTATCATCAATTTTGATATAGGCCACGCCCGGAAGGCCGGTTTTGACTTGCTGGATGTATTTTTGTAACAGTACCGGATCAATTTTCGCCTTGATCCGGAACATCAGCTTCTGACGTTCACTTTCGGTTTCCACCGTCTTTGGGGTGAACTGGGCTGTATCAGCGACAAAAGAAACGCGGGCAGGAATGACTACGTTTTTGGCTGCATCCAGTACAATACGGACTTCGCTGCCTATCGCAATCCGGCCGGCCACGGTTTCCGGCAGAAAGAAGGTCATATAAACATCAGAAAGGTCGATCAGGTTCATGACCCGTCCGCCTGCGGCAATCATTTCACCCGGCTGTGCCACCAGAAACTGGACGCGTGCCTTCAAAGGTGCCTTAAGCTGGGCATCTTCAATATCGAAATTGATCCGCTCTATGGTGGCCTTGATGGCATCGACTTGCGAGCGTGCACTCGACACCTGGCTACGTGCTGCCACAATCGCACTTTGTGCACTGTCCACTTGTGCTCTTGCCGCACTCAGCACGGCTGCAACACTTTTGACATCGGCACGCTCATCATCTAGCTGCTGTTTAGAGACTGCCCCGTCTTTGGCCAGAATTTCGGTTCGTGCCAGACGGTTTTTGGCAGCGACCAGTTCGGTTTCACGCTGCTCGACCATGGCTGCGGCTGCCGCTTTTTCACTGATGCGCATTGCCACCTGGGCTTCTGCGGTCGCAATGCCATCCTGTGCCTGACGCTGCTGGGCCTGAACTTCGCGCAGCTGTGCTTCCAGGGTAGAAACTTTAATCCGTGCCAAAACCTGACCAGCTTCGACAAATTCACCTTCCTGCACAAGGATTTCTTCCAGCTGGCCAGACAATTTACTGGAGATATTGATTTCAGTCGCTTCAATCCGCCCATTGCCACTGACCAACGCCTGTGTATCCGGCTGGTTCATGTTTTTCCAGACCAGATAGGCCACCAGCCCCAAAACCACAATTGCACCGACAACAGAGAGTTTCTTTATATTCATGTGCATTTACCCAAATTTTATTCTAAAGACATCTTTCAAAATTATTTTATAGCCGTCAGGTCACCCTCAATATGCAGCATAAGGTGACCGTGGAGCGAATGAAGCAACTTTGCGCTGTCAATCTACTGTAGTTTAACGCTCAGTCGCTGAGGTTGTGTATCAAATACCTTCAGGATAAATTAAACAGGGTCCATATGAGTGATGACATCTATCACCTGATGCTTCTTCATCACCCGATTTCTGGCATTCACTGAAATATCGTGTCCTTGACGCACACTCAAATTACCATCGACCTCAATATGTGCATCCACAATAATCATATCGCCCATTTTACGGGTCCGAATATTATGCACTCCCAGAATACCTTCAGTAGAGAGAAATGTCTGTTCGATTGCCTTGATTTCATGTTCATCTGCCGCCCGGTCCATGAGATCACTTAATGCTTGCCAGGCAAATTCCCAACCCATTTTTATAATCATCAAACCGACCACCAAGGCAGCAATCGGGTCAAGAATGGGATAACCCAACAGGTTGCCGGCAATGCCGACCAGTACCACCAGAGATGAAGCGGCATCAGAACGGGCATGCCAGGCATTCGCAACCAGCATACTGGATTTGACTTTTTTGGCCACTTTCAGCATGTAACGAAACAATAATTCCTTCCCTACCAGCGCCAGCATTGCGATATACAAGGCCACTGCCTGTACTTTTGGAATGTCTTCAGGGTTAAGAATTTTATTCGTTGCCATAATCAGCATGCCAATACCGACTCCCAATAACAGCAGACCGAGAATAAAAGAGGCTGCCGTCTCGAAACGGTGATGGCCAAAAGGATGATCTTCATCGGCTTCTTTTTTGCTGTGATGGTTGGCAAACAGGACAATAAAGTCTGCCACCAAATCGCTGAGGGTATGAATACCGTCCGCAATCAGACCCTGGGACTTGGCAAAAATGCCGACCACAATCTGAAAGATGGATAAAAACAGGTTAATACATACACTGACCCAAGTGGTTTTACTTGCTGCCTGCGCACGTTCTTCTGGATGGATTAAATCATCTTCATGGGTATCATCATCGAAATGCTGTACAGACATCGCTGCTCCAGTCGCTCAGTTCATTTGATTGAAATCAATTATATATCAGTATGATGGATTATAAATTTTTTCGAGTACCTATTCTTCTTCAATGAGACATCCCATGATATTTTCGGGTGTAAAAATATGAGTAAGCCCATTTGCCTCAACAACCGGAGTGGCCAATTCATTTGAATAATCAATCAACATGTTTTTAGATGTTACTATATGGAGCCACAAATAAGCTGGATTAGATAAGCTCAAAAAGTCAGTGTTCCTTACGGGTATGCCTTTCACACGTCATTTTTTGCTCAGTTCTATAGCATAAATCCCGATAATTGAACCGATTCTCAGCTCCAATCTTTGTCTTCTGCCTCAATACCCCTACAAGTCTATTCAACATTTTGAGAGTACTGAATGCCTGCTTAATCACTATGTTTCTATTATTGATGGTTCGATTACAGGTTCTATTCCGCCGGATACAATTTACAGCGTGTTTTGACTGTGAAGGACAATATACTGTTGCAATGCAACTGCGTGAATACGCTGTTTAGCCTTAAAGATAAAATTCTACTTTCAGCCCTAATGATTTTTAGGATTAAATTAGCATCGTTTAGGCGAGCGGTTTAAATTAAAGCCTGATTATCTATAAGACTTTCTGATAATTATGTGTGAAGGTTATCGTATTTTTGTTATATTATTTATGTGAGATTAATAATCAACCTTTAGCTTTGGTTTTACGTAATTTCGCTTGAGAATCTATCAAAAATGCGCAATACAACTCAAGGACGGTATGCTATATGAGTCAAACAGCGAGTTATTTAGATACTCAATCCATCTTTAATTTAATTGGGCAACATGCAGACTTAGCAATCATCTATCAGACCGTCAGTGAATGGTTAGAGGCCCGGATACCGGATTCAATGGTCTCCATCATGTTGTACTCAGAAACAAAACAAACTTTAAATTTAATTAGTGGTAGCCAGCATTTTTCCAACCGATATATAGAAACCGTTTCTGATCTAAAAATTGGTCCACATGTGGGAGCATGTGGTGCAGCAGCTTTTCACCGAAAACTGGTGATTTGTGAAAATTTAGCCACTGACCCCAACTGGGAAGCTTTCCATAGCCTGATTCAAGAAGAAAATCTGAACGCCTGCTGGTCAACACCTATTATCAATGCGCAGGGAACCCTCTATGGAACCTTTGCAACCTATTATCGTTCTCCTAAATGCCCCACCTCTACTCATATTAAGTTAATTTCTCATGCCGCATCTCTGGTTGCCCTGAGTATGGACCTGCATGCAGAACGGCAACAAAGACTGGCGCTCAATGATAAATACCGTTCGTTCTTCACCTACCATCCCGATGCCATTTTTGAACATAATCCTGAAGGCATCATTATTGATGTCAATCTCGCCTCTGAAGAGATCACTAAATTTAATCTTGAACAGACTCGGGGCTCACATTTCTCAAAATTTATTTGTGCTGACTTTCAGTCAGTAGCTCAAACTGCATTTGAACAGGCCTTGCAAGGCCACAGTCAACACCTGGAAATCCAGGCACAGAATGCCTTGGGGAAATGTTACTGGCTAGACCTCACTTATTTACCTATTCAACAAGCCCAACAGGTGGTCGGTGTATTTGGGATTGCCCATGATATTACCGAACGGCATGAAACCGAAGAAATGTTACGGCTACTGAAACGTAGTGTCGATGCCAATCCTCATGGCATCGTGTTGACTAAGGCCACCGCGGACCAGGCCATTGAATATGTGAATCCTGCTTTTGAAAGCCTGACGGGTTATAAAAAAGAAGAAATCACCGGTAAAAATTGTCGCTTTCTGCAAGGTCCCGAAACAGATCCAGAGGCAGTGTATAAAATCCACAATGCACTTCAAGAACAGCAAGAAATCCAGGTGACCTTAAAAAACTATCGTAAAGATGGCAGCTGGTTCTGGAACCAGCTCATATTAGGACCCGTTTTTGATGATAAAAATTTTTGCACGCACTTTATCGGGATTCAGCAAGATATTACCCAACAGCGGGCGAATAGCGAATATATTGCCCGTCAGCAAACCCATGACAGTTTAACCGGATTAATTAACCATCATACTTTTGAAAAAATACTGGATGTTGCCTTCCACCTTCAACATGATAATCATCGCTCCCTGATTGTGATGTATGTTGATTTAGATGGATTCCAGCCTTTAAATCAAAGTTTGGGGCACATCATTGGTGATCAACTTCTGATTGCTGTAGCAAATCGCCTGCGTCAGGTCATCCAAGAAGAAGATATCATTTCTCATTTTTCAGCAGATGAATTTGGCATACTTCTGAATAAATGCCATGATTTAAAACAGGTCGCTGTTATTGCAGAGCAAATATTAAAAAGCCTGTCAGCTCCATTTGAGCTTGATGGCCATAAAATTCATATGAGTGCGAGTATTGGCATTGCAGATGATGACCCTCAAATAGAAAAATCGACTCAATTACTTCATCATGCGATACATGCCATGAATGAAGCGAAAAAAGAAGGCGGAAATGCCTGGCATTGGTATGCGTTTAATTCTATCGGCACACCGAAAATCGATTACGTGCTGATGCGCCACGAATTAATGGTTGCCATGCAAGAAAAGCAGTTCAGGTTAGTCTATCAACCCGTTATTGATGCTCGCTCAGGCCAATTAAAAAGTGTCGAAGCCTTAATCCGTTGGCAGCATCCACAAAGAGGCTTTATCTCTCCGGTAGAATTCATTCCGTTTGCTGAAAAAACCGGCCAGATTGTAGTTATTGGTCAATGGGTGTTACAGCAAGCCTGTCAGGATATTGTTGCGTGGAACAAGAAAAATGGGGCTAACCTGAGTGTAGCTGTCAATCTTTCCCCTTTACAATTTAAGCGCACAGGCTTTTTGCATGACTTACAGGAAACGCTTGCAGATACCCAGTTACAGCCCGAGTTATTAAAAATTGAAGTCACCGAGACCATGTTAATTGCGGGTGCTGACCGTTCTTTAGAAATTCTAAAAGCTGTTCGTGATTTGGGCATCAAGGTTTCTGTCGATGACTTTGGCACAGGATACTCGAGTCTGAGTTATTTACGGACTTTACCTGTGGATGAGATAAAACTTGATCGCAGTTTTATTGAACATTTACCTCAAAATGAAAAAGATGGCGCGATTGTCGCAGCCATTATTGTTATGGCTCATCAACTAGGATTGCACGTGGTTGCTGAAGGAATAGAAAATCAGGATCAAGCCCAGTTTCTAAAAAAATATGAATGTGATGATTTTCAGGGCTACTATTTTGCCAAACCAGCTGCTCTTAGGGAGCTTAAACTTAATTATAAGTAGATAGGATGAGTATGAAAATAAATACTGTTCCACTCTAATAACGAATACAGTTACGTCCGCTATTTTTAGCCTGATAAAGTTTATTATCCGCCATTTTAAAAACTTCGCTCACATCGGTTGAGCTTTTAGGCCAAAATGCGATTCCAATAGACAGGGTAATTGGGCCGATAGTATTGCTGTTGCTTGATTCCATTGTTTTTCTTAAGCGTTCCGCAGCATTGTAAGCAACCTTAGGGTCTGAAGTGGTCATTAATACAATAAACTCTTCGCCTCCTGTCCGACAACAGATGTCTTCGTCCCTGAAGTTATTTTTCATCAAACTGGCCAGGGTTTTTAAAACGGCATCGCCTTGATCATGACCATAGCTATCATTCACATTCTTAAAAAAATCGATATCAATTGCCAGCACAGCAAAACTTCTTCCTAAACTCACCAATTCTTTCAAGAAAATCTGCATACCGCGCCGATTATATAAACCCGTCAGTGGGTCAGTATTCACATGATGACGTAATTCAGTAATCTTTTCACTGAACGTTTGCGAGCTGAGTAACAATGACGTTCTAAACTTTAAAACTTCAAAATACCAGGGATCGACTTGTTTGATTTTATCTTGAATGTCTGGTTGATTAAGCATGCTGGCCATTTTTGCCAAACTGTTTAAAGGTGAAGAAATAAAGCGTGACATTCGCCAGACAATAAAAAAGATAAACAAATAAAAAATTAAAATTCCAACTGAAACTTTTAAAAGAATATCATTCGCCTGTTTGAACAACTCTTCCGTCGGTTGCTGGGAAACGATAATCCAGTTCACACTGGGAATATCTGCAAAACCTGCCAAATTTTCGACACCCCGACTATTGATTAACCGGACACTTCCCATTCGTGTACGTGTCATATAATCTAGGCCAGTATTATTAATAATTTTTTCTCCAATTCTGCTCGGATCAGGATGAAAAATAATTCGATTCTCCTGATCAATGACATACATATAACTTTTTTTAAAGTCATACTCGGTTGAAAGCATTTTCTGAATCAGATTATTTTTTTGTAAATAAATTGTGCCCCCCACCATACCCAGATAATTTTTATTCTGGTCATAAATAGGTTGAGACAGCAGCACAACAAGGTTATGTCTAATTGACCAATAGGGAGGAGAAATATATGTGCTTTTATGCTTTAAAGATTCAACAATTCCCACTGATTTATATGAAATATGGGGGCTCAAATTTAAACTTTGCGGTGCAAAAGAGATGACTCTTCCCTGTTTATCAACAATTAATAAGCTATTAAACTTGTTGGACTGATTTTTAAGACGCTTTGCTTCCTGTTGTATTAACTGAGGATTAGAAAAGTCCTGTCCTAACAGGTCAGCACTATATTTTAACTCTTTGAGCATATCGTCGAAATGCTGATCTGCGCTGTTGGCAACTTTTGAAGCATATTTGACATTCACTAAAAGTGAATTCTGAATTAATTGGTCTTTAATAACATAATTGAGAATAAATACAGAAACAATAAACAAGCACGAAACACTGATAATAATTGAAATCAGGATCAGTTTTCGAAGATTTAATTTAAGTGCCAAGAGAATCTGTTTCAAAAACCTGATCCCGAACGAGTGTGACTTTATTTATATTTTACAACATATTCAATGACTAATTTAACAAATTTATTTAAAATAAACTAGATCATTCATGCTTTTAAGCTCTGGCCTTGAGTTACTGGAACCCGAGCTTAATGCGTAAATCACAGTATAAATTTAAAGTTGAAAAATTGAAAAAATAAATTATAAATTGGCTCAAAATTTACTGTCAGCAGTTCATTTTACTTTATACGGACAATAAGAATTCTGAAACTACGGCTAATACCGCTTAGGATTCAGGGCTCAAATCATTTTTACGGTATGAGCATTTAAAAAAAAATATATTTACCGAATAATCTATTAGCTTGATTTGATGTCATACACCCAATTTCGTGCTTGTTGGTCGGTTACGTTTTCATAGACATAGTAGTCATGATCCCATGCATCTTGATGGAAGATTTCCTTTTTTGTATAAGTCACATTTTTACCTTTTTCAACGCAGACAAAGCTGTCGCCTTGGTCTTTGACTTGGGTTCCGTTAAGGAAACCACCGATGCAGAGGAAGCGGGATTGTTTGGACATGTGCTTAGATCAACTTTTTAAATCACTACAACTTGCGTGATTAAACGATGTATTGCTACAACTGTAAAGTGTAGCCAACAACATGAATATAGAAACTTTTAATCAGACCAAGTACATCTTGATCTGATAATTTAAAATCATATTCAATACATATGAATCCGAGTAAAAAATACTAGAAGATGTTGATTTTCTAGCTATCCTAAAAATTCATCCGCTGTTAAAGCATGCTTTTCAATAAATTGTGTGTATTCTCTTAGTCTTGCAATTGTCTGGTCAATATTAACTAAGCCTGTTTCCTTATTCTTCACAAGATATTTTGTAGTGAGGATAGTCATTGTTTCTCCCTTCCCAAATCTTGCTGGTTTTTCGAAACTTAAACCTTCCTGCTTAGCTTTATTTAAATAGTGTTTATAACAAATATCTCTAAATTTTTTATCATTTTCAGCTTTATTACTATTAATTTTTAAAACCAAATCATCTTGTTGGATTTGTAAATATTGTAGACAAAATTCATTTCTTTGAAATGCCCACCAATAACCCATAAATCCACCATTAGGGTTAGATACATACCCCCAATCTCCACGCTTTAAGTCTTGTTGAAGATATTTGAAAAATCCAATCCAATTTTTATTATTCCACTTTTCTTTAACCGCAAATGCATTTACTTCATTTTCAATAGATTTAATATAATCTTTGAAGTCATTAAAAATGTCGCTTGATACATCTTCAAAGTTATCTAAAACTGCAATCAGCTTATTTCTAGAAAAGATTTTAAATCCATCATTGATTTCTTTTTTATAATTTGATTGATCATGGGTTTTAAAGAAGATAGCTAATACATTTTCCTCTCCAACTTCAGAGGCTATTATATTTTTATATCTAGTTAATTGATCACCATGTGCTTTTGTACCAGTCTTATCCTCAATAATGATAGAAAATTCATTTATTTTAAGTAGGATATCAATATTTTTATATTGTTTAGAAAGACTGAAGTTTTCAAATTTCTCAGGCATTTCTTTATTTTCTAATTTAAAAAATTCTGAGATTAAACTTAAAGCACAATTTTTTAGATCTTGATTAACATGCATATATTTAGGATTTGCATGATCTAATAACCAAAAAATAAAAGCATCTTGCGATAATTCTTTTGTTGCATATTTAAAAATATTTGGCTTATCCATTTTTATACTCAAAAAATAAGGGCTGATAAATCAGCCCTTATTTTTAACTCATTTTATCTTAATTTTCAATCAATTAAGACAATTGAGCAGCAGCAATTTTCTTGGTATCGATGTCTTTAGCAGCATCTGTATACTCGCCCATCTTGTCGAAGTTCAAGTATTGGTAGATGTCAGCAGACATGCTGTCGATTTGAGCTGCATATTGTTGATATTCTTCTGGAGTTGGTAATTTACCAAGTACAGCAGCAACAGATGCAAGTTCAGCAGAAGCCAAGTAAACGTTAGCGCCTTGACCTAAACGGTTCGGGAAGTTACGGGTAGAAGTCGATACACAAGTCGTGTTCGGAGCTACACGTGCCTGGTTACCCATACATAATGAACAGCCTGGCATTTCAGTACGCGCGCCAGCTTTACCATAAATGTTATAGAAACCTTCTTCCATCAATTGGTGCTCGTCCATACGAGTTGGTGGAGCCAACCATAAACGAGTAGACAATGAACCACCAGGTACTTTATCAAGTAATTTACCAGCAGCACGGAAGTGACCGATGTTTGTCATACATGAACCAACGAATACTTCGTCAATTTTCACGCCTTGAACGTCAGAAAGAAGTTTAGCGTCATCTGGGTCGTTCGGGCAGCAAAGGATAGGTTCTTTGATGTCAGCTAGATCAATTTCATACACTTTAGTGTATTCAGCATCAGCATCAGCTTTAAGAAGTGATGGGTTCGCTAACCATTTTTCCATGTTCTCAACACGACGAGCCATAGTACGCGCATCGCCATAACCTTCAGAGATCATCCACTTAAGCATGGTGATGTTTGAACGAAGGTATTCAGCAACTTTCTCTTCAGAAAGCGTGATTGAACAGCCAGCAGCAGAACGTTCAGCAGAAGCATCAG
This sequence comes from Acinetobacter sp. ANC 4216, assembly GCF_004331195.1. NCBI lineage: Bacteria > Pseudomonadati > Pseudomonadota > Gammaproteobacteria > Moraxellales > Moraxellaceae > Acinetobacter > Acinetobacter sp. ANC 4216. The sequence goes on from NZ_SJOC01000015.1 coordinate 40,584, forward strand.
AAAGTTCGAACGCTTGCTCTACAGTCAGGTCAGTTTCCATTTCTGTCAGGTCGATCTCAAGGATACGACCAGAGAAGATATTTTTCTTACCTTTCTTCTCTACAGTTAAGTCACCTTCTTTAATTGCGTAGTAAGGAATCGCATGTACAAGGTCACGTAAAGTGATACCAGGCTGCATTTTACCTTTGAACTTCACAAGTACAGACTCAGGCATGTCAAGTGGCATAACACCAGTTGCTGCAGCGAACGCTACAAGACCAGAACCCGCTGGGAATGAAATACCGATTGGGAAACGAGTATGTGAGTCACCACCAGTACCTACTGTATCTGGAAGAAGCATACGGTTTAACCAAGAGTGGATAATACCGTCACCTGGACGTAAAGACACACCGCCACGGTTCATGATGAAATCAGGAAGCGTGTGTTGCATTTGTACGTCAACTGGTTTTGGATACGCAGCTGTGTGACAGAAAGATTGCATAACTAGGTCAGCAGAGAAACCTAGGCAAGCCAAGTCTTTTAATTCGTCACGAGTCATTGGACCTGTTGTATCTTGAGAACCAACAGTCGTCATCTTAGGTTCGCAGTAAGTACCTGGACGAACACCTTGACCTTCAGGAAGACCACAAGCGCGACCTACCATTTTTTGAGCTTGAGTGAAGCCTTTACCAGTATTCTCAGGTTGAACCGGAGTACGGAATAAAGTTGAAGGTGCAAGACCTAAAGCTTCACGCGCTTTAGCAGTTAGACCACGACCAACGATCAGGTTAATACGGCCACCAGCACGCACTTCGTCTAGAAGCACTGGAGTTTTAAGTTCAGCTTCAGCGATTTGTTCGCCATTTTTAGAAGCAGTCACTTTTGCAGCAGCATGATCGATGTTAAGAACGATTTCGTCGCCCATGTTCATGTTAGCAACGTCGATCTCGATCGGTAATGCACCAGCATCTTCCATCGTATTGAAGAAAATCGGAGCGATCTTAGAACCTAAGCAGTAACCACCGTCTTTTTTGTTCGGGATGTGAGCGATTTCGTCACCGAAGAACCAAAGTACAGAGTTAGTTGCAGATTTACGAGAAGAACCTGTACCAACAACGTCACCTACATAAGCAACCTGGTTGCCTTTCGCGATGAGTTCTTTGATTTGGTTTAACGGACCAACTTCACCAGGAACTTCCGGGTTAATACCGTCACGTACGTTTTTCAACATCGCATTTGCATGTAATGGGATATCGGGACGGCTCCAAGCGTCTTGAGCTGGAGACAAGTCATCAGTGTTGGTTTCACCAGTAACTTTGAATACTGTTAATTTGATTTCTTCTGGAACATCTTTACGGCTTGTGAACCATTCAGCATCAGCCCAAGATTGAAGCACAGCTTTTGCATTTGCGTTACCCGCTTTCGCTTTATCAGCTACGTCGTGGAATGCATCAAATACAAGAAGAGTTTTTTTCAGCGCTTCAGCAGCAAGCTCACCAAGAACAGCGTCATCAAGTAAAGCAACTAAAGGCGCAACGTTATAACCACCAAGCATAGTACCTAGTAAGTAAACCGCACGTTCTTTAGAAACTAATGGAGAAGTTGTTTCACCTTTTGCCACGGCAGCCAAGAAAGCAGCTTTAACATAAGCAGCTTGGTCAACACCTGCTGGAACACGGTTTTCAAGCAAGTCAACTAAAAATGCTTCTTCTCCAGCTGGGGGATTTTTTAATAGTTCAACCAAGTCAGCTGTTTGAGCATCGTCAAGTGGCTTCGGTGGGACTCCGAGTGCAGCACGTTCTGCAACGTGTTGGCGGTAAGCTTCTAGCACGGTGTTATTCCTCTTTTTTAAAAAATTATTTACGAATTCCAGCTTATTCAAAGCTTCGCAAATAATATGGACTGCTAAATTTTACTAAAATTCCAGTTAAAAGTTAATGCAAGTACAGTGTTTCTTTGTGATGCCCATTATTTTGTAGCTAAATGATGCGCATATCGATTACACAATAAGCAAATCCTTCACTTTTAAAGCTTTTTAATGATGAAAATTCACTTTTAATGGAACATTAAACATAAAAAAGACAACCCTATGTTGCCTTTTTTGCTTTTATAAAAATATTCAACCTTAGTGGACAGTGGTTGCTGTTAAATATTGAGCTAATTCCGCGCGGTTCCCGGTAAATTTAACGGCACATTCATCTTCAAATAAGCCCTGATACTGATTACTGGCAAATGAAATATCAACCAGATAGCGTGGATAATGCTGATCTGCCAATTTTTTGCGCAGAAACACTTTATCTCCCACACTCAGGACATAATTTGCCCCACCAATAATCGCTACACCATGCTCATCTTCCAAGAGCAAATCTTCATGATGCAAGTAGCCAATCACATCCATATTTCTACTCCAGTCATTATAATTCTTTATCTCATTATTCAATAACAAGATAAGCTTTTCTATATTTTTACTTAAGCAAATGTCACAATTTATTTTTTAATTTTGCTTAGGCTATTTTATAGATAGATATAAAAAAACCGTTCATTAGAACGGTTTGTAATTTGGCATCTTGTCATGCGGCGTGACGATACATTTTTCGGTAATTTTCTGCTTGAATTGATTACGGCTGGCTTCCGGATCTTGAGTGATTTCCTGCAATGGAAATGCATAAACCTGTTCAATAATATCCAGAATAAAGGTTTTGGTGATTTGATCTTCAATCTTGTTGGCGTGTTCTATAGCTGCCTCTTTGGTAATGGTATTTTGACGGTCATACATAATATTGTTTGCCGCATTACCCATACTCGTACAATAGCCTTTCCACTGCTCTTCAGGTGTTAATGGCTTCTTTTCAGTACAGCCCACCAAAGCAACCAATGCCATCAAAGTGAATAACTTTTTCATCAATATCTCTCCTGTTGCCTCCTATCATAATCAAAGTTAGGCAAAATACGAAATCATGGAAACCGGATATCCAGAAAAATCATGAGCGAAATAAGATGAATGATACAAATAAGATAAACCCTATTTTAGCTTAAGATATTCAATAAATACGTGGAATGGAACCTGGGTATGTTTTAACTCATCTGCTTTAAATGATGCACGCCATTTCAAATAATCAGTCAGTTACAAATTTCAGTTATAAAAAACAGCGATAGGTAGTCTATTCATTTGCATAAGCTCAAACATAGCTGTATGCTTAAGGATAACTAGAAAAATAGTTTGTTCTGGTAAATCTTCTTGTATTTCGCAGTTTTAGTCATAATCCTTCGTTTTTCAGATTTAAAGTTCCATTCTTCTTTTCAAGTTAAATTATCTGGCTTTTCAATAAGCTAAAAACATTTTTATAGGATTGTATTATGTCTAACACTGTAAAAGGCACTGTTAAATGGTTTAACGAAACTAAAGGTTTCGGTTTTATTCAACAAGAAAATGGCCCGGACGTTTTCGCTCATTTCAGCGAAATCACAGGTTCTGGCTTCAAAACTTTAGCTGAAGGCCAACAAGTTGAATTCAGCATCGCTCAAGGTCAAAAAGGCCCGAATGCTGTAAACATCGTAGCACTATAATTTTAAAATCACGCTTGCCTGCTGCAAGCGTGATTTTTTTAAGAAGCGAGAGTCAAACTCTCGCTTTTTTTGTGCTTTATAAAATGCTTATGCGCTAACTTATGGCGTTTTATTTAACAATTGATCTACCAGTTCATTGATTTTAGTTTCGGTACTCCGCCATTTATTTAATGCAAATCCTCCATTGCCTTTTAATCTGAAGGATGCTTCAGACACCTGGCGGCCATTCTGAATCAAGTTAAACCGTGCAGACACCATATATGGCGCAAGATCCCATGCTCTTAAAGCAGTATAATGCAGTGTAGTCTGACAGAAACTTAAATTATCGGTTTCTTTGTAGGTTTGTGCCTGAATGTTGTAGCGTGCAAAACTCTTCACAACCAATTGATCAAAATTATTAATGATGACTTTTGGATTATGAACAATACATACCTGCTTAATCGACTCCGGATGAAATCCAGTGCTGTTATTCACCTGAATAGCCGTACAACCGGTCAAGCCACTCGCCACCATTCCCACAATCAATAATTTTTTCATTCTAACCCTTCTTATAATTAATAATAAAACAGTAAAAACAATATTTTATATCATAAAAAACCGCCCGAAGGCGGTTAATGATGAAAAGAAGATCACAACGCTAAATTTAGAAACGCCAGTTCTGAGAACATTGTTTTGCAATTGATCTAATTAGCTATAAATAGCTGTAGATCATTGTTTTCAAATGTATTGTTTATATGCAATACTTCGCACTAACAACCATGAGCAGTCTACAAATACAATTCAACAGTCTACAAATCAGTCTACATTTTTTTCATGACTATATATGGGTATAATTTAGATGGGAAAAATAACTACAAGAGATGGATATGAAAACATGGACCTACTTTTATATAGAGCACACGATTAAGAATGGAGAGATTTTTAGGAAGGAGCCTGGGTGGGGTTTAAATTTGCAGAGTAATTATGTGGTTTTGAGTGGGGTGTGGAGTTAACCCTCACTTAGAGGGCTTATGAATCTTAATAAATGCATCAACCTTTGCAGCGCATTCAGCGCCGATTTCTAGACTTTCAACATAACGAGTCAGCAACTCACCCATTGTATTGTTTTCTAGAGCTTTGTATTCATCACATGGTACCAGCATGCTTGCGGGAATTGGCGGCAATGCGGGCGGCTTCAGCGATTGACATGCCATCATCGGTAAGCTTGCAATCAGTATAAATACGCTGAGTAATAACTTTTTGAGTTTCATGTTTTATATCCCTGAATTGGATTTTGATGTTTTGACGTTCGGCCTCAAGTTCTGTTTCAGCAGTTGAAACTTTTGTTCTCCATGCATTGATTGCACCTTGATAAGCATCATTTACTTTATTGATGCGTTCGGCACATTCAGCATCTGCGACTTTCAGCTTCCCGGACAAATGATTGGTATAGGCAATTTGCCCCACCCATAAAAAGAAAAAGACCGCTATTGCGGTCCAGTATCTGAATTTCCATAGGAATAAGAGTATTGGCATTATTTACTCCATTTTTTATAAGCATTACCAAGCTTCACGTCATAACTGTTCTTGGCATAAGCAGCACCGTTATAACCACGTGCAAAGGATTTCCAGTCTTTGTTCTTCAGAGCATTAACCAGGTTATTTACCTTGATGTACCGACACATAGCATCAAGCTGGGAGGCTTCATCTTTGTACATGGCGTTGATGAAGGTTTGTAACGATAGATAACCTAAAGCATGCCAGTGGTAACCCATCACTTGCCCGATTCCCCATGATGCAGATTCCAATGCTGAATCACGATGATATTGAGCAGCTGCATTTAATCGTCCATGCTGAGCCGAATACAGGCCATAAGCACCGGTAGACTTACTACATAAATCTGGTCGTTCAACACTGATTAGACTCAGATCGATATCACGTTTGTTTGCGATCAAACGCTGACGCATGACATGCCGTTCAAATAATATGACCGGTGTTCCGTCTTCATTAAAGCCAGAGCCTTTACACTCAACTTCAATCACCGCTCGGAGTGCTGCAACTTCAATACCCAATGCTTTGGCTTGAGCTGCAATTTGTGCTTCAGTCAGTTTCTTACTCATTTCTTATACTCACCTCTAATTTCACGAATGATTTCAATCAGCGTTCGACCTTCGCGCTGATCAATAAAATTGAATACCCAGCGGACCAATGCCCATCCCGGCAATCCACACGTAAAGAAGAATCCGCCAAGGGCGATCATTCCCCAAATATCAGTGACCCATTGATGTAGGCCAAACTTAATAATAATGAGTGCACCACCTGCCAGGCTTGATACCACTGTGCAAATCAGACCGGTTACCCATTCTTGTGGTGAGCGCGGCATTCGCATCATCAGTACAACAGTTGCAACCATGATGATAGCCAGTGTTGTGACTACCACCATTCCATAAAACTTTAAAAATGCAGCCACGCTGCTAGATACTGGTTCCACCTGTTACCCCTAATTTTTGGCAATAAAAAAGCACCCGATTGGGTGCCATTGGTTTGTTTTTACTTAAACTTCTATTTCTGAATGTGACCCGCTGGGCGCAGGTCGCAAGATAACTTGATTGGCAATAAATACCCGGGTACCTAAATTGTAAGCTGTACCCGATGTGCAGAGTACTGGACCGGATCCACCATCAACCTGTACCCGATATTCAGGATGATTCACCGATGTAATAGTGCCAATGTATTCAGCATGGGTTTGATTAAGAAGCTTTCGTAATTCGAATAAAGGATTATTCACGACTGATACGCTCCACTGTGATAGTTTCATTCACTTTTTCATGCGAGAAACGGCCACTCACACCATCAATGATACCCCACCACTGGCCATTAAAAGCAATGGTTTTACCTGGCAACATCTCGCCAATTTCTTGGCTTACCGGTAAGTCCGCGAAGGTGTGAAGCTCCTGAATATTTGCCTTGATCAACTCAGCCTTGCCGTAACTGGCACCAGATACCACGTTGAATAATGGTCCTGTGACTGCTTCCAATGGCACATCACCAGACGTACTACGCTGCAACACTTTCAAGCTTTCACCGCTGCGACTATTCACAATAGTAATAGCATTGAAATCAGCAATGTATTCATCGTTCTTCTTGATGTTCTGCTGCATCACAACACTTTCTGGCAACAGAATGTCATAGTCATTAACGGTCATCGAATCCCAGTAGCCTTTCTGGTACCGAGGCAAAATAGTGAGTGTGTTGCCGGATTTCTGGCTATAGATAAAGCCACCACCTGCATCAACAACCTGCTTTATTGCATCAATTGGCGCCAGTTCTGCATAACTCAGGCTTTCAGCAGGTACGATCCAGCCCAGTTCATCGATTAGTTTCCAGTCCAGGTTGGTACCGCTGTTCGCTCGATCCAGTTCCGCTTGAACCAGTTGCACAGAGGTGCGTTCGTTATCCTGAATAAATGAGCGTGAAGGCGCATATTTATCAGAGTTCAGCGCTGTGACACTTCGCCCTGGGTAAGTGTAAAGAACACTGGCAAAACGTCGGGTTTCTTCTGGATCTTCCAGCAGAATATGATGCTCAAATCCATTGATCATAACTTTGAGAACCACAGGCTGACCATTGATTGGTTGCAGCTTGTCTTTTTCGGTATGAGCTACGGTAATTGAGTAAGTCCAGCACCACTGCGACCGACTGGTACTGTATGTACCCTCCATGACCTTGATATTCTCGCCGGTGTCTAGTCGCACGGCTGTTAATGTATTCACGATATACCACCAGTTTTGTTTTGGCAGCGCTGGAATACAGTCATCTGCACCAAAATTTAAAACAACATTGTGTGAATCAACGTCATGACATAGACAGATGAAATTTAAATCACCAGTGCCCTCATACTTAGGTATTTCAGGCTTTGGCCAAGGTTGAACCGGATGCTTGCGATAATGAATCGCTTTGGCTTTATCCCAGGGAAAATCTGACTTGGTGACAATCTCAAGGCTTTTATCCCACTCAAACGAAAAACGATGCTCAAATACTTGAGCCACTTCATGTGAATAAGTAAAAGTCTTACGCCTGCGAATCATTTCTTGCCAAACAGCTTCGCGGTTATGGCGCAGCTTAATTGTTTCTTGATGCGCATAAAGCTGATGAATAAATCGCTTATCAGCTTCTTCCCAAATCACATACGCATCAGAACTTAAACCGGTCGCTTGTTCATGTAGCGATCTAATCGCTCGGGTTAATGAGCCTGCTTGCTCATGCTGAATAGTGGCCTGATTTGAAATCACCAAGCCCTGCTCATAAAAAAGAGCCTCGTTTGAGACTCTTAATATTGGCTTGGCCCAAGGGATTTTTGTCACACTCAAGCGCGTAATTGCTCGCCTAAATGATGTTGATGTAAATAACGACAAGCCAACAATGTGATTGATATCGAATAATGCATCAACATCAAAATTAATATCATCAAGCTGTATATCAACAATACAAAGATTAAGTGTGTATGTTGCCTCAATAGCAAAACTAAACTCGACATCTAATGTAGTATCAACTGAAGCAAAAACGATTGAGCCTTCAGTAAATATTGCATCAACATCAAATTGAAATACAGCATCTATTTTAAAATCTATCGTATTTGCTGCGTAATCAGGGTCATATGCGGCATGTAGGTCGTATGGACTTGTAAGTTGTGATGGCCCAGGTGTAACTTGATATGTCGCTGTGAGCGCATAAGGCTTATCATGCTCGTAATTGTCGCTCATACCTACCTACTGATCTGGAAATGGTATATCTATTGGGGTGTATGCACTAATATAACGCGGCACCCCTTTAGTAAGACGAAGCTCATCAAAATAACCATCAAACCACCAGTTGAAATCGTATTGCGCCCCAATAAATACACTTTGATTGGGTGCAAAATTAATTAGCGCGCCACTAGAATTACTGGAAACTAATACGCCATTTAAAAACAAACGATATGTCGCTCCATCATACGTAAATGCTAGTTTAGTTTTAGTATTTAGTGATGGTAACGGCCCAGACAGGAGCGAAACATAACCAAGAGGATTACTCTTTCGTATATCCACATATACCCCAGAAGAATCAAAATAAATGTGGTATTCGCAAAGTGATGTTACTCCGGAGTGCCATTTTGATAGCAAACCATTCGTACCACCACGAACGGAATTTATAGTGAATGTAAGCTCCAAGCAAAACGCCCCTCCAGCAAGTGACCATAAACTTCTATTTTCAGGAGCAACATATACGCTTGACCCATTCATACGCGCAGATTTACCTGCAACAGCATAATTATCTGAGTAAGAAAAATCTCCTGAGCCATACTTTTGATAGGTTGTATTTCCGCTAGCATCTGTTAAATTACCATCGAAGTGAAGCAAAGCTTTTACATAAGCCCAGTATTCATCACGTTCAGCTCGGATAGATATTTCAGAACTAAGAAAACTTGTGGCACCTCGCCATACGCGTACTTTATAGAAGTAAACATTACCTTCAATTACGTTGGTATCAACGTAATACATGGTCTTTAATCCAGTTGCGATAGGTGTAGGTAAATCAACATCGGCAACACCGGCCATACTTGTCATAGATCGAATAATATCGAACGAATCAAAATGACCAAATTGCGCAAACTCTAAACAATTAGCCGCCATATATTCACCTACGGTCTGATTTTAAATGAGTTAATCTGGAATGACCCACCAAGTGCAAAATTAGTATTGGCAAGCGCAATATCTGTACCCACAGTAAGATCTGCAGCAACTTCACCGGAACCGTTATAGATACGTGCCCAGGTTGTAGTACCAGCTTTGATTACAGTTGCTATGTCGGTTGGGTGTAGCTCAACATAAGTAGCTGTGACCTGTTTAATACATGGCTCTGGAAAAGTCAGTGTTACCAAAGCATTATTGGAATCGGCCGCAACTTCAGGATTGGCAGGCTGCGTGCCTTCATAAAAAATAACGGTAGCACTTTGGCTACCGCTATCCATAAAGCTTGCGAAGCTTTGTGCCATTGCTAGCTTAGCCTTATTGGAAGATTTACTCATTTCGGCACCACGTTATCTTGAATGACTGCGTTGAATTGTTGGTTCTTGTCAAAAGCCACAATAAAGACTCTTAAGTCCGCATTTAAACCTAAAAACTGATAATCGCCATTTATGTCAGGCTTTCGTACCGCAATTGGCTGTAAGTTTGCTTTGCTATACAAAACAACGGTTGCATCTTTATACTGCGCACCTAATTTATTTACAGAGCCTTTGATTTTCGCAATCACACTGGCTGCATTAAATTCCTGTAAAAATACCGATGATTTCATCACCTTCCGCGTCACTGACTTCATTCAATTGCCCCTAAATAATAATAAACACCGCCCACAAGGTTATTATCACCAGCAAAGCTGTGGACACTATCAGCAACAAAGCAATGGTTTTCCCCTAGTAATGCAGTGCTTGCCGTATGGGTAGCTAAGTATTTTCCAGAAAAATAAATATGTTTTAGGCTTCCGCGCAAGTAACCATCCTCTGAATAGAAGGGTATTTCAAGCGCGGATATAGCTGACGATGGATACAGATTGTTTACCCCACTCGTGGTTGTAGGTAGGATTCCTACCGCTAACGCGTGTGGGGAAAGAGGTGTAGCTAAGTCGTACTTTGGTACAAAAAATCTATTACTTGTTTGATCTGTTAGTAGAGGCATTGATCCGAGCTGCCGAATGGGCACTGATTCAGAGAGAGTGTTATTATTTGCTGCGTTGTCTTTCAGGGTAGTCATTAAGAACCAGTTAGGAATAACGTCACTTAATAGCGCTGAGCTGTATAAGCCACATCCCATAATCTGCTTGTTGGCTGAAAAGTTGGCTGGATTGAGTTGTAAATAAAAAGCATCAGAATCACCTGTGAGAGTAAAATTCCTAGACCCAGAAGCTGGTATGCTAGATTCGAGTGCGGTGTTATTTGGTGCTGCACTACCCCTCGCCCAATACCACTTCGCCCAACCTCGTACTACGGTCGCACCTGTGCCTGTTATTTTCCAATTTTTGGCGGGATCATTCGGATTAAAAGGTAACTGCAACACATCTGGCTTTTCATAATCATCAATATGATCCATGCGCTCTAGCAATCCGACCATGGCTGATTTAGCATAAGTTGGTGTATATACGCCCGTTGTGCCGTCTGGACTTGTCAAACTTTCATCAACACGAATAAACGGATGCTCTGAGCGTGGATTTTTTGCACGATAAACACGCTTCACATCGTTTGTGTCACGGAAAATGATGTCATATCCAAGTGATGCTAATTTTCCGGTGCCAATTGTAATAATTGCACGCTGAGCAATATCGTTTTTTGATTTTAAAATCAGTTGTGTAGTATTTGGTACACCTTTAATGCGGTATTTTTGATTAAGAGAACTTGGAGTAAATCCAGATAACTCTACCACCTGAAACAGCATTGCATTGTGTGCTGCATATAGAGTGATATGCACATCACCCTGTTCATCAATAGAAGCTGCTGTGATTTGAGTGAAATCAATACCTGTCACCAATGCTTTATCAAGCAGGCGAATTAAGTCACCCCAATTATTACCAAGGGTTAAGTCATTTAAGTGGCTAAAATATTGAACATCTACATCTGTCGCCATTTTTCTTCACTCATAAAAAAGACCGCATAAGCGGCCATATTTGATTTAACTTTTAAACCACGCGGTCAATATCACCACGTAGCATGATCTGAAACTGGTCTGACAGTACCGCTGGTTCCGATTGCTTTACAGTACGAATCACCCAGACTGGGAAGTTTGCGGCCACTGTATTAAAACGCAAGACATTGCCATTGGCCCAACCTGCACCCCAACCTTCTTTCTTGATAATGAAATACGGCACACCCGTCACCGGGTTTATTGGTGCAAAATCCACATTCACACTACCCGTACCAATCTGGCCAGAATATTCACCAATGCATCGAAACGATTGCGCATCGGTAAAGATTAATGCCCAGCGTTCTTGAATCGCACCTTTATTGGTGACCTGAAGTGGATAGAGCGAGTCGTTGTAATTAGCTAAAATGCTTGAGCTTGGCTCATCTGCCCAGGCATTACTCCAGGACCCTTGCACAAACTTACGTGTGTAACGTGCCTGCATATCACCAATGACTAAAGCAGATCCAACAATGGTATCAACAGCATCATAGTTATGGGTTAACGGCTTAGTGAATGTTAGCTGACCATTGATCTGTACGTCACGAATTAGGCCCATGTCTTGATAGCGGTATTTCACTGTTAGCGGTGCAACCAGATTACCCAGCACAAAATCACCACCCAGCGTTACGCGGCCATAGTCGTAATCAACCGTGTAAAGGTCAAAAGGCACTTTGGTTCCATTTGCATCTTCAAGTTCCGCCCACGAAATGCGCTGATCATTCAGATTATAGGTAGTGCCCGCAATTGCACTTGGTAGCTCTTGCGCTTTGCTTGAGCTAACAATTCCAATTCCCCCAACACGGAAAATCGGCACCCGGCCATCAATCGGCAAGCGGGTAGCAGATAGGCCTAAAATCTCAGAATCCAAAGGAATGTAGGTATAGGCCACTGCATTGTATCGCACTGATGAAGCGTCTACCCAAACTGGGACATTGATATAAGTGTCCGCAGCTTCTTGGTATTCAAGCAACGGGTCATACCAATCATTAGCCTCAATCTCTGCCCGGTTGGCTTCAGTGATTTTAGTTTTGGTGTAAAAGTAAATCGTGACAAAACCATTGTCCCAGTTCACCTGGCCATGAGCGCGACTGGTTTCAATCACCCCATTTTCATCAGCGGTCAGTGTGAGTTGTCCGTATTCAAGCGATGCAACAACGATAGTCATCGACTGCGGGCGAACCGGAATGATTGGTGTTCTAAAGCTGATCTTATTGATTGGCGGTAGATCGGTTGTGGTGATCAGAGATTCAAGCATTAATGAATTGGTTTGCCCTGGTGTCCATGAGCTTAATTCAATCTCACCGGTACCAAGGCGGATCAAACCTGATTGAATACCGCTACCATTGCTTGGATTGATATCACGATAAACCAATCCATCACGATCAATAAAAGTGCTATTGCCCAGCTTAAAACGTACCGATCCAGATAAAATCTGCTCACTGAAACCATAGGTTAAATCAAACTTTAAATCACCACTCGTTATAGCTTTTGTGCCTGATGTGCTGCCTGAAGCATCGCGGTAATGCGCTTTAATTCCTGTCGTTTCAGAAAAAGCCTTGTAAGTTGTATTTCCAAGAGCAACATTACTTGGCTGTGATTGATAAATTGTCATATTTCCTCACTTAACCGGCAACATAATTTGCCCACGGGTTTGACTGTGGCTTATAGATAGTGGTTACTGTGGCTGTCGGCAGTGATGAGCCAGAGCCACTTTGGGTTGAACTGGAAAGGCTAAAAGTCTCAGGTGTCTTTTCATAGAAAGATGAAGTTAAAACAACCGGGGTTATGCTTACGGCACCTGTTGTGTAGTTGATTGTTCCCTGCACCTGGCCAAAAGCATCAATCAGCGAGCCGGAGCCATTGTCTGTAACCACAAGCGTAACCGTGTCACCCAATGCAGATGTAAGCGGTACCTCAATCATGACCGAGTTGGGTTGCAGTGCTGCACCGGTGCTAATAGTAAAAGCCAGCTGTTGATTGAAATCAGGTATGGCTGCTGGCACATCCTGAGTCTTTGCCTCACCGAACTGGTAGCTAAAATTAAATACAGTACCTTTTTGCGGTAACTGGTTTGGAATCAAAGCGCCTCTACCTAATGCAAAATTAATAAATCCTGTTGCATCACCAGTAAATTTACCGGCGTTATTTGAAGTTGCTGTTTTTGTCACACCTTCCAACACCCAAGTCACTGTCACGCTGCCAGCCAGAATAGCCTCTTGCAGAAGATCAAATTCAAACTTCGCAGGCAACACAGGCAGATTAGCACGCTGATAGGTTGCGATTGGTGTACCCCAGTTAAGCAGAATTGGTGTATCCACATCTGGCAAAGCACCAGTCGTCAATAACCACGAACCGGTTTCATAGTTGATCATGCCTGAACCAAAGGATGGGCTTAAAGCTTTGAGCTGACCCGATCCATCATCATGCAGGGTATAAAACTTGCCTTGACTCATGTATGAAATCGATAAAGCACCCGGAGCTGGAATCGGTATTAAAACCCCGGTCCAGTTGGTACTTTGGTTGTTCTGAGTTACCGGAATAGCTTGGCTCTGATAATACTGGTTTGGCGCTGCTGCTGGTTTGAAGGTAATACTCAAACTCACAGTTCCAGCTGGTGCAGATGAAGTCCACTGGATTAGACCGCGCTGGTAATCAATCGTTCCAACTTGGGTGCCTTGAGTATTCTTTAATAATCCGCCTTGATCGGTAATTTGCTGACCCTGCAAAGTGAATGATACGCTTGAAGGAATCACTGCAGAGCCGATATAAAGATTCTGGCTGACTCCAATCACTATATTCGGGTAACCAGCTGTAATAGTGCCAGTATTACCCGCAACCAGCACCACACTTTCACCTGCGGCATTGACATCAATAATCGGTGTTTCAGTCTGGGCCGACGGGATCAGTTGGGCAAAGATGCTTTTAGCATTGACTGTAAACTCACCTACATTTGCATTAGATGCTAGTGCAGTAGACGAGTAATACAACCCGGTATCGGCAACAATAGTGTCCCGGATAATGGTTTTTGATGTGCTGCCTGAATACCATTGACGCGCTGACAAACCTACAAAATCAATTTCAAGTGGATCGTTTAGCGAGTAAGTAGCTACCTTGTACTCAACATTTTTACCATCGATCACCATGACTGCAGTGCGTGTCTCAACCTTGGTAATACGCACATACTGCTCATATTCCAAAGCCTTGCCTTCATCACTGATCAGCACAATTGTGTCACCCACGGATGATTCAACTTCTTGCGGGAACATAGCCACCTGAAGTGATGACATGCCCTTCCAATGTGTATCCAGTGGTGTACCAGCAATCTGCCCGCCTTTGGCCAGATAATTCTCCACCCGGTTCTGGGCGGACTGACGTTCATCGGTCCAGTTTTTAGTACTGAATAGCAATGCCGATACGTTTGGATCTTCTGGCAGTTCAGATACAAAGACCGTTGCACCCATCAATAGATCAACATCTTCAGTAGTCACTGCTGGGAAAACTTTACGCATGGATACATCACCCATGGTGCGATCCATCTCAGATACATCGTTGAACAGGTTGTTACTAATACCATCTTGAACCACCACACCGGAGTATTTACCACCGCCATCCGAGTTATCAGTCAAGCGTTCAGACTTGTAAATCACTAAATCCTTTGTTTCAATCGCCATCGTTTAACTCCGTAAAGCGTAAGGTCACGTTGTAATAATCATCCAGTGATACCGCTGGAATCCCTTTAACCGGATCGGCATCTAAAGCCCCATCCTGGTGATTAAATTTGACCGTGAATTGTCGACTATCGTGTGGCTGCTCAAATTGCAACTTAAAGTTTTCACCCTGCAGTTTTGACCATTCCAGAACAGTTCGTAATTCACGCAGCTTGATCCAGCCCATTTCCTTATCTGCCGGCTGTAATGTAATCGGTCTGCCTGATTTCTTTTTCCCTTCTTGAATTACCAGAGAGCCATCGATTGCATAGTTTTGAGTCTGCTCAATAGCCTTCCAGGAGAATTCATCAGGCCATAAAAAACCGTCCTCTAGTGGGACGGTCTCTGATGTTGCTAAGCGAATAAGTTTCATGTTGATTTCGCCTGTATTTTAAGTTGGTTGATCAATTGATTCATTACTGATTCCTGTTCTACTGAGCCTGATAATGAGAGTGTCTGACCACCAAAATTAATGTTGTAGTTCACGTTTTTAGAAGCATCAGTTGAAGGGATATTGGTTGTTGGTGTGCTGATACTTGGTGCAAGACTGCTTAAAGTGATTTGACTCAACAATTCATTGATCTTGTTCGTACCGTTTTGAGTGGTAAGGCCTTTAGCGGCAGCTCTATCAAATTCAGCATTAATTAATGCTTTCATTGCGAGACTTCCATCACCGCCTAGACCACGCTCTTTAGCAGCACGATCCGCTTCCATGGCTTTGGACCAGATTGAGCCAGCCAATTTTTCAGCCTCTTTATCGCTATAACCCTTACTCTTCAGCTGTGATAAAACATCGGCTTTACTATAAGAGCTGTAGTTATAAATCCCTTTGCTGAGTGCTTCACCCTGGCGTTTCATCTCTGCATCAAACTGTTTGGATGCTGCTGCAACAGCATCACGCCATGCCTCTGTGGATGACTTGGCTTCTTCACGTGCGATTTGCCCTGCATGACGGTAGCCATCGCCGATTCCGCGGGCAGAATTCTCAACATTAGCATTAGCTTTTACCCACTCGGATGTAGTTTGGACTACCGCTTTGCCAGTATCACTAATTTCTACTGTTAAGCCATGACTTGCAGCCTTAGCTTGTACTGCAGCAATACGCGCCTGATCACCTGAAGCAATCGCAGCATTAAGCATTTGTGTATAGGCTTGCTTGATACCGTCTGCTGTAGCCCGCCCACTCTTACTCACTACATCAAAGTTTCTTTTTGCAACGTCTGCTGCTTCATTTAGTTGGTCTTTGGTTTTAATTCCAAGAGCATTAAATGCTGCAATAGCGGGGTTTAATGCATCTGGTAATTGCTGGGCTTTTTTCTCAATAAGCCCTAAACCTAATGCGACCTGTTCACCAGTAATTAAGCCTTGTTTCTCAAGCTCAATTAGTTTGGCTTTTGCATAATCCAATTCAGCACGGGTTTGAGCTGTATCAATCGCTTTATTTAGATTGGCGGATAAGGCTAATCCGGTATCAATACCCTTAGCTTTGTAGGCATCAAGATTATTAACTACAGTTTGCACATCATTATTTGCAGACTGAAATGCCAGTGAAAACTTACCTTGCAGCTGCTCAGTGCTTAAACCTGTGCGCTCTAAAGCTGCTTTCATTACCGCTTCGGTTAGTTGGGCATTTTTCTCCGCTTCCTTTGATGTTCCTGCAAAAGCTGCGCGCGCATTAGTCTCAAATACAACTAGGTCTTTACCATCCAGTGCCTTGCCTAAGCTCTGCTGAAGTTGATCACCTGTAATCTTCCCTTGATCTTTTAAAAGAATTAATGCGGTAACCGAGTCATTAATGCTTTTGGTTGAGTCAAACTTCATAGCTTGAGATATTTTCTCTAAAGCATCTTTTGTTGGTTCACCTTTTTTAATTAACTCATTAAATTCTGTAACCAGTTTTTTAGACTGCTCAGTTAATTGATAGGCTTTATCTCGGCTCTTTTCAGCTGCTTCAGCAATTAATTTTTTACTATCAGCTAAAGCTTTTGCTCTAGCCTCAGATGCTAACTCTTGCTGTTTAAGTGTTTCTAGTGATTTGGCTAGCTCTCCATTATTGAAAACATAATCTTCAGTTTTTGCTGCAGCCTCACCCAACCATGTACCTATTGGCTGAAAAACAGTGGGGACCAAAACACCAATCGCTGTAACAGCTACACCCAAAGCACCCAACCGACCAACCATTGCCATGACTGATCCACTTGCGGCTGATGATGCGGTAGCTGCGGCTGCGGAGTTGGTTGCTAATTGAGTCTTAGCTACAGCTGCTGCACGTGTAGCAGTTGCATTTGCTAATTGTGCTTGCGTGTTTGCTACTACTACTGCTGTTTCTTGAGTGATAGCTACCGATGCTGCTCTAACGCCAGCCGCCTTATCTAGAAACACATTAGCAATATTGAGCGCCTTATAAGCAATGAATGCCTGTGCTGCAAGTGTTAGTGTTGAGACGATAGAATCTAGATTATCAGCGACATATTTAAGTGCCTCTGCTACTTTGGTGCTTGCCCCAGATGCTGCATCTGCTTCACCAATATAGGTGGTCCAAGCTGTTTTTAGGTTTTCAATTGATGCACCAATAGTTGCAGGGAACTTGGCAAATTCAGCACTAATTTTTTCAGATTGGCTTAATAACGCCTTTGTTACAACATCGGTAGTTAATTTTCCAGCTTCAGCCATTTCGCGCAATTTACCAATTGTTACACCTAAACCATCAGCCATTGCTTGTGTTAATCGAGGTGACTGCTCAATCATTGAGTTGAATTCGTCTCCGCGTAAAACGCCGGAGCCAAGTGCCTGATTTAATTGAGTGATAGCAGCCTCATTTGATGCAGCCGAACCGCCACCAACCTGAATTGCTTTATTAATCGTTTCAGTGAGTGCAAGCGCTTGTTCTTGAGGCCATTTCATCTCCTGACCGATCTTAGTCAGCCTGGCATACAAGTCACCTGTAGCTGTTAAATTTGAATTTGTAGCAATGGCGACATTTCTAACATCATCCATCGCTTTTTTTAGGTCTCCATGCGCACCTATAGCAATAGTGAGACGACCTGATAAATTCTTGTACTCATCAGCTGTTTGGGCGATTTCCATTGCCGATGTGCCAATGCCTAGTGCTGCAAGCGCACTAGTTAATGCGGTAAATCCAGTTTTTAACCCTTGAATTTCACCAGATGCTCGCTGAGTAAAGGACTCTGTTTGTTGTAATTCTTTATTGATTTCAGCAAGTTCTTGATCGAGTTTATTAATTTCAGTTGCTGTTTCTTGTGCTTGCGTTCCAAGGTTATCTATTTCCTTGGTAGCCTTGCTTGTGTCCCCAACAATATTTGCCGAACCTTCTTTTATTGCATTAAGTGCATCTTTAGCAGCCTTTTCTGACTGATTCATATTAGTAACAAATGCCTTCGTATCAGCATCCATCACCAGTTTAAAAGTTAAGTTTTTACCAGCCATGACAACCTCTAAATTTTAGGCATAAAAAAAGCGCAAAGATGCGCAAAAACAATAAAAAACCGCCTATAAAAGGCGGTTGGTATCTACTTAAATTCTACGAAGAATTGCTTCTATAAATTGACTTAAATGACAGAATCTTGACCTCATCACCACATCGAGCACAATGATTATCAAAACCTGCATAATAAATACGCATAAGCTCTGTTATGGTTTTGTCCTCTAGGTGTTCAAGCACGCTTGGATCAGAGCTTAGCAACTTAATTTGATTTATTAATTCTTGTCGCTCTGTTTGATAACGAAGGTAGTCCGCACCCATTTAATTCACCCTGAATTCTGCTCTAATATCTTCATTTGCAGGAAGTCTCCCAAGTTTTTTGAAACTCAGCAGGATCCACAACCTCCCCTTCAATCATCACAATTGTTGGTGTAGCAATAAATCGCTTAAATCCAGTATAACCACCAAAACCATTTTTACTGTTCACTTCACCACAATTACCGCTATGGTTTCTAATCTCTGCGCTGTTTGGGTCTTTTAGATGATTAAGTAGAGCCATACGAGAATTAGTTTGCTGCTCAATGACTGCAACCCTTGCTGACTTTTCAGTTGATGCACTAGTATTTGACTTAGGCATACCCATTACCACACCAAAAGCCAAGGCAACAAGTATTGCTAGACCAATCATCCATTTTGGAGTTGATGGCTTATATTCAGTGCCGCAAGAAGGGCAGTGAGTATCTTCAAATCTCATTATTTTCTTGCATGAATTGCAAACTTTAGTTGCCATAGCTACTTACCTCTTTATTTTTTAAGAGAATAACAACCAACTGTTAAAAAGTCATTCGGATATTATTCCCTCAATTCCTCAAAGAACTTCTTAAATTCTTTGGCATTGGCATGATGAGCCGACCGGATCACACTCGATAAATACTGTAATTGGCTTCTTTGGTTTTTCTGAGCTGCCTTCAAATATTGCTCAAATGCTCCATAAGTCATATTCATAATGCTGTCAGGATGATGGCCAGCGCCAATCAAGTACTGAAATGAATCGAACCAGGTGGCTTCACTTGTCTGGGCTTTTTTTGCGCCACGCTTTGGCTTTTCATATTTAAAATAAGCCTGGTTGACCAGAAGCACAGTTTTGAGCAATTGTTTGAATGCCTGTTCATTTGTAGCAAGCTTGAATAGGGATTCATTGTCCAGATCGGTTACGCATGCAATAGTTGAGATGACCTGCATGCCATGTGCTGCGAATAGCTCTGTCAAAACTTCATCTGAATGACTTTTATTTTTAAGGAACTGCTTGATTACCTCAGCATGTGTAGCCCAAATGTCAAAGTCTTTCATTTGTATCTGCCGAACTTCAATATCATTCACCGCGATAGATCGGTTCGTTGCTAAGAAAAAATCATTCATGATGAGGTCTCAATGTAAATTTTGGACATAAAAAAACCACTCCGAAGAGTGGTTTTTTTATTTTCAAAAGATTCAATTAAACATTTGCCCAAATTGATAGATAACCAACATAAGCATTAGAGCTGAAAATGATGTTACCAATACTTCTATTGCTGTCATTCCTTTTCCCTCTGTTTTTTATTGTTCTTTTTTTATACAGACAAATAAGAATATTCTCAACAATTAATTCAACCAAAGGGTAAAAAATTGTGACCATATTCAATATAAAAAGGCGACATTGTAACAGGCACAAAAAAAGACGCATTTGCGTCATGGAATTCTTTGTGCCTGTATGAGTTTATGCAGCTACACTGAAGCGCTCAATATGACCAAATACACTAAGCTCTTCGTCATTTGCTTTAGTAATATCCGCCAGTGCTTCACCTTCAATTGAATAAGATCCGAAGTCCTTATGAATTAGATCAAATTCAGTGTCTGGTGAAAATTCGACGCGCCATAAAGTTAAGATCACCTTATCACCTGTAACAGTATCAATGCCTTTAAACAGCAAGCGATATTCATTACCCAGGTTAGTTGCAATTGTAGTACGTGTCTTAGCACCAGCCTTGGCTGAAAACTTAACTGGACCAACGATAGCTTCGTTAAAAACTACTGTGCCATAAACTGCATCAAGCACATATTTATCTGCTTCAATAGCCACATCTGAGCTATCCTTAAAAGCCACTTCACTTAAATTGCGATGACCTAAATCAATCATCGCGCCAGCTTCTACGGCGCCAAGACTAACATCAGTCAGCTGTGTTTCAGGGATTTCGATTGATTTGCCACTTAAAACCATTGCTAAGTTTTGCTTGGTTACTTCTTCCAAGGTCCCAGAAATAGCTACTGCAGTTTGTTTGCGTAGTACCGCATCCTTAGCACGGAGGCCGGTTTTGCTTTCATAGTGATCCGTTGATTCACTAGAAATAGCAATTTGCAATTCCGGTGTATTACCTACAGGCAATAATGCAGAAGGCACACTATTAACCATCTTCGCCAAATGAAGCTCACCTTGAAGCGAGATTAAATCTGATTTTGCCATTACTTTTCATCCCCTGTAGTTTTCTTGGCTGGAGCAGTTTTAGGTTCAGGTATTTCCTGAATGACACCATCTGCCAGTAATTTTTTGATTTGCGTATCATCCAGCCCACCAACGATGTCATCTTTCTTAAAACGACCTACAGGCTGCAATGCTTTGTATTGTTTTGCCATGACTGGCTCCTAAATAAGTTTCTGAATTTCAAACATGAATGGGAAATAACAGTGCCCCGCCTTACCACCAACCCGCACTGGACTATTTGTACGCTTGAAGGTTTTAAAGCCAACAACTTGTGGATTAAAACCCTTCATTGCATTCAGGATCTGATCAATAAAAGGTTCAGCCTCTTTGCGAATCAAACTGGTTTCCTGAAGCTGTGCACCACTATGCCGAACTGATAGAACCACTAACCATTGCTGGTAAGTCACTGACATTTCCCCGCGTCCCGCTTCACCCGCAACGCGATCATCGTAGTAAATGATGCTGACTGATGGAGAGTTATTAGAGGCTTCCAGCATCTCTTCGATATTAAACGGCGTATTTACTTCTACCAGTCCGGGAACTTCCTGTTTAATACGCTCAACCAGCATTGGTTCAAGAACAAAATATCCCATAGCTACACCACAAATATGCCAGTGCCTGTGAACGGTTGACCTTCATCACCTTCAGGCTTGATTGGAAATACAAGAATTGCCTTACCGGTTGATACCTTATTCAGCCATGAAATTGCCATTTCATAACGCCGTAATACTTCCTCGGTCGGCTGATCCTTGTACAGTAGATAGCGAGAAATATCGCCCACATTTCGTTTGAGCTGCTCAGGAACACTAGGCAGTGGCAAGTCATAACGTGCGGCAATATAGCTATTTA
This sequence comes from Acinetobacter sp. ANC 4216, assembly GCF_004331195.1. Taxonomy (NCBI): domain Bacteria; kingdom Pseudomonadati; phylum Pseudomonadota; class Gammaproteobacteria; order Moraxellales; family Moraxellaceae; genus Acinetobacter; species Acinetobacter sp. ANC 4216. The sequence continues at coordinate 62,340 of NZ_SJOC01000015.1, forward strand.
CCTCATTGCTTGCCTGATCGATCACATTAAGCGTGATCAGCTCCTTTTGCTCAGGAGTTAAAGGTGGATCCTGATTGCGGGCAATATTAGTTTCAAGTCGTTCAATTTCGTGCTGGCCAAAACTATCAACCAGGTCTTTTCGCGCGATATATGCCATACCTAATCCTCTGACACAATGTAAGTTACACCTTGACGCAACTGACCTGAATCAATTAATGGTCTACTGCTACCTTTTCGCTTAATGGTTCGTGGATGCAACGGCGCAAGTCTTGCAGTCACCATTTGCTTTTGGATATCTGCCCGACCTTCCATGCCAAGATATTCCCACATGGTCCGTAGATTCATGCTCCCTTCAATCAGTGCTGGTATGCTGCGCTCTATAAAGCCAAGATACTTTTCCTGGTTCTGTTCAAGCGTTGGTGTTATTACATCACGCTTTGGAATATTTCTAGATGGTGCACCGTGGTAGTGAATCGCAGCCAGGTCGGCCATGGTAATAGAACGCTTTCCTCCACCATGGCCAAGATGGCTTTGACTCCCCAACCAACCAACCTCAACATGGCCACCTATCTTTTTGGCATTCTCAATGAAACGATCCAGTGAACCATCATCATCGAGCTCTACGCTTGAGTTAATGTGAACCATGTTGTCACCCAATTAAACTTCTTGTTTTGCCTGACTGGTACGTGTGGTTTTAACTGGCTTTTCATCGGCCTCCTCAACCACACTAATTTGGCCCGAAGTAATCAGCTGACCAATAATCTTATGGTTCACCAATAACTCATGTGCCTCCTGAGGAACTTCAGTTGTCACGCCTTTATCCAAAATAATTCGCGGCTTAGTTGGCAACACTAATGCTGCTGAATCCATTGAATTGTTGAGTGTGTACTTTGGCATTTGTTATCCCCTTAAATGTCCAAATATTTCATTGAATCAACACGCTTCAACCACACGCCTTGATATTTATAGTGGCCAGGGATTTTAATATCCACACCCACAGGTTGAGCTGCCAAAAATTGCACATCATCAGCAAGGAAGCGAATACATGAAGGATCGCGGCGATAGATAATTGCACGGTCAGAGCCAGTTAATCCTTTGCCATCCAAGCGGTCAGTTGATCCCCATTGCAGATTTTTTCCAGCAATTGCAAAGACGTTTTTTTCTTTCACAACCTCAAGGAAAGTTTTGTCAGAGCTTGTTGAGCGGAAACGACCAGCCAGAATTAAGAATTGTGCTGCCGGCAGAAGGAATGTATCTGGTGTTGCTGGATCATCGTATTGAGATGCAGTCAATGCTGGTGTCAATACAGCATTGATGTCTTCAAGCACCTCATCAATTGTTGCAGTCGACCAATCGTGTTGCGCAGCCACCACAGTCACATCAGATTGGTTATAGAAACCTTTCGCTTTCCCTTCACCATCCCAGGCCACATCGCTTAAGTGTTTTTTCGCAGCAAGTACAGCAGATTCAGCTTTATCAGAATCCAAAGGAATGCCTGCTTTAAGCGCTGTTTCAATTTCAAATACTGAATATTGATAACCAATTGTGCCGCCAATCACTTCAAGCGAAACCTTGTCATACTCAACTTCAGCCAACGGAATATCAGTGCCTGTACTTGCGTGGCGTTTACCCTTACCAATACCACGCTTACGCTGAAGAATTTCACCACCACCCACCACATTATTAGTAGGTAAAGTTGGAATGTACTTTTCAAACTCGGTTGCTTCGGCCATCTGGCCTTCTGTTTCATTGATAGTTTCAACTTGTTTAAACAGGCTGACTAAATTTTGCATATTAAATGCATCGCCCACATAGGCCTGAATCACACCAGCAACCGGTGTTAAACGTGCTTGTAATTTACTCATAATGTCTTACGCTCCAAGAAGACGGATAATTGCTAAACCTTCAGCATTAGTCACAGTCTCCCATGACGCACCTACAAACTCAGTCCCATCTGTTGCAGAGCTGGATAGGGACCCCAGTGGTGCTTGAGTCGTGCCATTTGCTGTTTTAACGTACACTTTGGCAGTAATGTCGGTTACTGGTGCAGATGGCTTTACCCAAATAGTACCAATCGTTTTAACCGGCAAAATATCACCAAGTTTGTAGGCTTCATTTCCACTTTCATCTACGCCTGATTTCCCAATGCCATTGCGAACAATCACACCAAAGCGTTTTAGTGTGCCATCTGCAACAGATTGAACGGATTTACCATCTGTAGTGCGGGCAACTACTTCACCATCCTTGATAAAGCCTAAACCAATCATAGGAATGGATAGGGTTTCATTAGGACCTGTTAAATACGCCTCTTGACCTGGGCGTGAGGTAATTTTCTGAACCATATAAGTGTTCCCCTATTAAAGTGGTTGTTTCCATTTAGGTGTTTCTGGTTTCTTTCCTGGATCAATATCTGTGTTCGCATCACCAGCATTTACCTTAGCTGGCTGAAATAGATTATTTGCAGGATTCATTGTTCCTGATGTAGCAGCCAATGCACGAAACGCCGTGTCAATAACATCAGGTTTTGCGTCACCAATGGCGACACCACCAAGCACCGCTGTTACAAGTGCATCAGCGGCTTTTGCTTTTACCGCTTCACGCTTGATTTGCTCACAAGTACAACCATCAGTTTTGATATTTGGATCAAGCTTTTTAGCATCATGGATTACTGCAGCACGATCAGCTGCCATTGCTTCTAACTTTTCTGGTGTTGCTTGATTTGCTTCAAGCACCGGAACTTTGTCTGCAAGCGTTTTATGGTCTGTAACCAGCTTGTCTGCAACCGCTTGAACCACCTCAAGCTCTGTTGCAATCGAAAATTCCTGATCGCCAATTTTCAATTTAGCTGCTTTTAGGTTTGCTAATTGATCTTGTTCTTTCTTAAGCGCAGCTGCCAGTGCCTCATTGTCAGCCACATCAAATGGAATACCATCAACGATGATTTTCATTGTTTTCTCCGGGTTTGGGTTTTGATCGCCAACACGGCAATCGCCACCGCATCGACCATAGTGGACAAGCGCAACGTGGTTGACTTGTATGTTTTTGAATACCGCGTGGTACGGCGTACCGTCAGGCGCTACACCCGTCTCAAGAATCAGATCAGCGCCATAGCCAAGTGATAATTCAATTTTTTCATTGGTTTGAATGAGCTCGATGGCCTCTTTATCTTTGATCAGCAGATCACCGACTAGATAACCCTCTTCTTCACGCACATTTGACAGGTCACCAATGCTATAACCGTGCCATGTTGCAGCATTCACTTGGTTGCCTGGTGGATGTGAGTTTGTAGCATCCTTGCCCTCAGCACTCGCCATAGTGGATTTACTAAAAAGCTCATCTGCTGAGGTATAAACTCCAAATGGAGCGCCTTCTTTAAGGCCCTCAATGCCACCAAACTCCTCTGGGTAGTAATTGCGTACCTGTGGGGCTTTGGCGAGCTTTGCGCCCTTACAAAGTAAAAATCCCTCTGGTGTGAGGGATCGTGAAGATTGAGACGGCGCAAAGTCACCAATCTTTAAGTTGATTAATTTTTTCATGATTAAGCTGCCATTTGTAATTCCATAATCTCTTCAGGTGTTGGTGCGTTCGGATTAAATAGGTGTGCCGTATATGGAATCGCATCACATCGACAACAATAATCAATGCCAGGATGACCACCAGCCGGCGGGTCTGCCCAAGCAAATAATTTGTTATGCCGTGCATAATGAACAGGACGCACACGCTCATCTAAACTGCAAGACCAGTAATAGTGAGTAATACCCATTTTTTGTTGACGAACTTGAGTCAGGCGACTGGTGATCTTCCCGACCTGATCACGCGCAATCAGTGCAGCACGGCTTTCATTTTTAGCTCCTAGAGCCTTGATTGCTTCGATCATGCTTTCAGCACGCTGCCCGGACTGCAAACCATTTAAAACAATTTGCTCAACCTGATCCAGGTGCTGCTTGGGTAAAGATTTAATTAAGGCCACATTAGCGGCCACCGCCTCAGCCACAACTTCGGCAAGATCTTCACTGCTCATAAGGCTTGATAGATCTATTCCAGTGGAGTTGTAGATAATCAAAGCCAATTGCTTGTCAGTAGCAGCCTTATTCTGCTGAACGATACGCCGTGCAATATCCAGTGCAACCGTATCAACCACACCATTCATTTTTGAACGTAGCGCAGCCATAGCACTCAAAAAAATATCCAAGATGCCGTCTGACACTTGGATATTTTGACTATCGCTAATTCGCTGCTGCCTTAGAATTGGAATAATAGATTCCAGAACTCCGTTGTGGCATTGCCTGGTGATCTTTAGTAGTTGGCCTAGATAATCAATTTCGACCTTTTTTGATCGATTGATTGGCTTTGCTTTAGCTTTGCGTCCTTTTTTCTTTTGTGCTGCTTGTTGCAATAATGGACTAATCAGGTGGATCTTCATTAATCAGCTCCAATTTTTTGATGTGGTCCTCTGTAATGAAGTCATAAACCTTATCTTCACGAAGCTGTTTAGCAATCTGAGCCTCTGTCACAATACCAAGCTCAAGATACTTATCATCACGATCTTTATTGTTCTTCTCAACCTCAGATCGAGTTTTCGCATCCATTTGCCACAGGGAGTTAAATAAAATCCCAATACCTTTTGGTGAGTCACCATATAAATTTCGATACAACATCGGAATCAATAAACTCAGCAAAGGTTTCAATAACCAGTTTTGCTCAGTGTTGATGCGATCATAGTAAGAACGTAAATCAAATTCACCTGAATTATTCAAACCAGAGGTGGTCTGCCCAAATAAAAGCGTATAAGGCATATCAGCAGCACCCGCAGTTTGCTGTGCAAATTCACGCATGAGCTCAGGTAAGCCACCAAATGTATAGGATTTGGATTCGTATTCTTCTTGCTTGTCGATAACTAGCATACCATTCAGGCTTTTCATTAATGCGGCCGCCCCAAAGCGCTCCATTACATCTTTTGCCCGGCTTTTAATGGCATCCATTAATCCAGGGAACTTAATCACATCAATCTTAGCTTCATGCACCAGGCTTGCTGCCCCAGCATTAGTAGAAGCAAAGTTGCGTATTGTGTAGTAGATCGAAAGCAATGAGGATTCCTCTTCCTCGCCGTTGGCAATCTTAATTAATCTGGATGAGTGCACCTTTACTTTCTGATTATTTCCTTGCTTGTACTCAAAATATACTGGCTGGAATGGCTCACCAGCTGTTAATTCGAGTGGTAAGTATTCACTGGTCAGTGCTTTGACTTGGTTGTGCTTTAGCACGGTAATGAATTGCAACTGGCCACGGCGTAATGCATTTCGATCTAAAGGCTGATCGAGTGTCTGGCCATCTGCCACACCGAGCAATAAGTATGACTTGCCGTATTTACGCATCCAGATTAAGGCTTTGTATAAGCGTTCAACCAGCTTAATACGTTCCATTTCTGCGTATAAAGCCAGGCTTTTATCTTCATCAATTCCGCTAAAGTACCACCCAGAACGAAGCATATCCTGCACTGGGCGGTTGATAATCTTCTTTGCCAGCCAGTCCTGATAGACAGCTTCGATTTGATTATCATCAACACTTATTTTCTGAAATGTGCCATGACTTGCTTTGTCTCGATCCGTATTTAAGTTGGATACAAAATTGACATAAGCGCCATCGATCACATCAACTTGAGTTTGCTCTGTCAATTTGAATCTCCTAATCTAAAAGTGATGGGGGCGTGGCCAATGTGTCATTAATACCATCAATCGTTGGGTCCCATTGGTCATCATGGTCATGCGTCATATCAGCGGTTAAGCCTTCAACTTCTTCTACGTATGGTGATAACCACGGTGCATCCACAGGCAACATCACACGACCATCCTCAACATAAAACTGCACATCCATGGTTCGTGTGAGTTTGTCTGTATTACGCTGAATCGCACGAATTGGAATGGATGCTGTACGTGAAATCGTTTGAATTAGCGTGGTACCGGATGCTTTATCCTCAATCGCCATGTAGCGCAGTGCACCAAGTGCTGGTGTGTCCACATGATGCTTTTTGATAAATAGCTCTGCTTCTTGAATCAGCTCAGGTGCCAACCATTTACCACGACGCACATCAATAATGTAGAACTTATCGTCATAGCCAAGACCGCCACACAAGAACACAGAATAATCGTTATGCTCTTTTGTTTTTTGTGCTGTATCAGCCCAAATCGCACGCCACTGCAATGGCGGCAACTCTTTGTATGTACCGAACCATTCAGCCTTAATGAGGTCACCGCCTAATTTCTTAGGCTGCTGCATATATTGACTTGAGAATGTATAACGGGAAACCGTAGCACCCTCTTTATCTTGGCCACCTTTCTCAAGCTGCAGTAATGATTTTAGGGTTTCCTTTTGTGGCCAGTAGCTTTGACGGCCCTTTTCATCACGCTCAACATCTCGTGGTACCAGCTTCTGAATATGCTCAGGCAAAGTATTGATATAAGCATCATCAATTAATGCCGGAATAGAAACTTGCTCCCAATCACCAGGTAAATTTCCAGTCATTACAAAGTGAGTTGGATCCTCGACATGCAGGCGCTGCATAATCATGATGATGGGAGTATCTGACTTGGCCTTTCGGGAGTTCACCGTATTCAGAATTTTACGATTTGCTGAATCACGCTTGATCTTACTAAAGACATCTTCAGGCTTTAATGGGTCATCAATGATGATACAGCCGGTAAAGCCTTCTTCTGCCAAGGTACCAGCACGGCGACCAGTAACCTGACCACCCATCGATGCAACGTAGATATGCCCAACATCGTAGTCATCTACAGTGATTTTCCATTCTTTCTTTGAATCAGTACTGTTGGATACCTGAAGATTCCACATTGCCTGAAAATCTTTCGATTTCACAATGTCGCGTGCAGTATCAGAAACACCCTCAACTAAGGATTGGGAGAATGACAAATATAAAAAGCGTGAACGAGCGTTAAGAGCCAGGCCGCGCGGTATTAGGTTTGTCGTTAATTCGGTTTTACCTGCACCTGGTGGAACGTTAATCACCAGGTTCGCGATATTTCCTTTGATAACTTCGTCAATTAACCAAGCCACATACTGATGATGCCAATTGACCATAAACTTAAAGCCCATGCGGGGCTTAAAGAATCGCCGGGTGAAATATAAATGCTCATCTTCACACAGCTTTTTTTCAACCTGTGTTTGCAGATCCATTTAGTATTCCTCTTGGGCTTTCCTCACAGCTTCATTGACTTGCTCTTGGGTTGCTTGGAGAGTGGTTGTCTGTAGTGGACTTCCATCAGCACCGGTTAATTCGGTTTTATTGGTGTACTTACCACCCATATCTTCAGCAGCTTGTTTGAGAATGCTTAAAGCAGCTACACGGTTTTTTCCATGCTTTTGGTATTGGTTTTCCAGACGCTGCAATCGTACTGACAAATTTGCAATTGGAATATTTTGTGGTGTATCTAAAAAATCTTTACGAGCAGCTTCAAATTCAGCTTTCAATTCAGCACTGAGATCTTTACCAACACGCTTAGTTGGGTCATAGGCTTCACACTGCTGACGACTCACATCTATCTCAAATTCTTCTTTGACGAGCACCACTGTTTCTTGAGGGGTATTAAATTGTGCAAGTGATCGAACAATAAAGAGTTTTTGCTTTTTATTTAAACTAGCCATTTCCCTCTATCCGTCAAAGTACGTCAAAGAAGACGGCCAAATAAAAAGAGCCCTTAGGCTCAACTAATTACACAGTTCCCACAGCACGCAGCAATATTAGTTTCAGATACAAACGGCGCATTCTTGGCGATTTCCAAAAGTCGTTTTACTGACTCATCAGCACCCCATCGTTTTGTTTCACCGAAGAACACTTCAACGTCATGGCCAGCCAGGTAATGCTTGGGTAGACCGGTATGGTCGCTATAAATGATCTCGCCATCTGCATCACGTTCAACACCGATGTGATAAAGCTCATGTTCAATCAGACGACAGAACTCACGATCTGACGTTTGCTCACAATATGCTGCATCCACAGTGATTAAGTATTGAGGAACAAAACCAAACCAGTCACGCATCTGTTGTTCCTGGCGTGCCTTCTTCCATCCGCCTTGGTTAAACATCACTTTTTCACATTGGCCAAGCACCATTCTTTTTTTAGCTACAGCAGCCGATGATGCCCAGGCAAATGCCAGGAATGTTTCATCGTCATGCAGCAGTTCAGCAATGTGGTCATGATCCGGGTTATGAAGTTCACCACCAATGGTCAGCCAGTTTTTAACAACCCATTCTTTTAATTCCATGGCGGGTGCCAGGCGAATCGCTTCTTCTTCCTCAGCCTGATCAATCAGATTCGACGGCGGGAATGGTCTAAACTGATCCATAGGATGCCTTTAAATTTCTAAGCCACATCGTAGCTCTGCCCATGTAAATATCAGCGGTTTCAAAGCGCATATACCGGTATCCCATTTCTTCAGCATGATCGTATCGGTCGACACTCCATGCCTTTGTGGCCAACTTGCCTTTACGCCCACCAGACCAAGGACCACCAGCAATTTCAATCAACATTCGATACTCAATCAAATGAAAATCAAAACGCCAATGCTTGGTACTTTTGAAGTGAAAGTATTCTTCGTATTTAATTTCCATACGATCCAAAATCTCTTTGAATCGCTCGAAGGCTTCCAGGTATTTTTCACCGGCTTTGGGTAGTGGTCTGGTACGTGGTTTCTTTTTAATGGGTTTCTTATCGGTCAGGGCTTTGTATGCATCCGGTTCCATAAATTACGCCCATTAAAAAACCACCCGGAGGTGGCATATAAATTAAATAATCTTGATAGGTATTAGTTTAAGGTTCCAATCACTATCAAACCTTTTATTCAAAAAATTTATAATTTGATTTTCATGGTTTCTAAACTCAGAACAAGTCATAACTATCGCATTTCTACCACTGGATACTCCATATCTTGTAAAACCCTCATTAGCTCTTCTTGTTGAAGTGTTATTAGATAACAAGACTCTAGCCTTCCCTTCTCTTATTAATTTTTTCCGGCCCCTTATTTTAGGGCACTTATTAGCAGGTATCTCAACCTCAATGGTAAAGCAATCCATTACAATCCTAACTATATCATTCAATTGAATAAACTTTATAACGACTCTAAAGGGTTAATCCAATGGTTTAATACTTTACAACTTGTATCAAATATGTAGTTAAAAAAGAATTTTGAGTACAAACCTTCATTTTGAATCACAGTTTTATTTTTGGCTAACTATCCCCAAACTTCCGCCTATTCTTAAGCATGTATCACCTAAATTTTGAAGATATGTTAAACGAGCCACAATAAAATTTTAAATTTTTGTTAGTTTGCATGGACCTCTCACCAATTAGAAAAAAACCCCACTATAACCTAGAAAACGTGGGGTTTTTTGCGCCTTAATACGTCCGGCAATGGACAACTATTTTTCTTTTAAACAATCCCGACACACTTTGATTTCTTCATCATCAACCGTGTAATCGATTTCTGTCGCACCATGTAGTCCAAATAAACAATACAGAAACTTAAGCATGATTTATCTCCTTACAATTAAAAGCCCACTTACTCCTTCAAATAAGCGGGCCTATGCTGCAGTCATTTCTTCGTTTTCTTGTTTTCGCATGATTAAAATAGCACCAAAATTTTGACCATAAGGTATAGAAAACATAGATAAATTGTTGGTTTGTGGAATAGTTAAGTTAATTCTATGTTACTTATCCACTAAAAGTTTGATCTATGCCAAAGTTTCAGCAATCTGATTTAACAATAACTTTCGATGTTCTTCCTTTAGTTCTTCATTTGCATCAAAGAATAGTATTTTAAATTCAACCACTTGATATACTAAATTGTCACCCATACATATGTTCAAGTCACTTGCCTGGTAATTTATGACTGAAATAAGGTGGCACGAATAAGAAAAGAAAAAAACCCGCCAATATCTAGAATTGAGCGGGGTCTTATGTGCCGTAATACGTCCGGCTATTAGCAAAGGAAATGTAGCGAAATGTGGCGCTAAAATGTTTAGTATCGCTTGAAATTTTTAGAACTCAAATAAGCTTGGATGTCCTCACCATTATCTTCTTCAGACATTATAGGACGCTTAAATTTTCCTCGGGGAGGATCATAAATAATTATTTCAGTTATATTTTCAATAATTACCGCAAACCAAAGAATAAATTCCTTGTCTTCAAATCTATTTGGAATAATAGTTAAGTCTAATTTTCTTCTATTACTTAGACTTATCTGTTCGAGCAGATCTTCAATATTATTAAATTCATATCTAAACTTAAGATTTGTTTTGATAATGATTCTCTTTAGTTCACTTAATAGTAAATCTAAATCTTTTAAATTATCTAAAACAAAACCATTCCTTCTTCGAACTCTTGTATAAATCAGTTCTGCTATTTCGGCGTATCCATTCATAGTTTTTCTTTATTTGGATAATTGCGTTTCAATATACTTGTATAAGCATCACTATAGTTCAAATGTTACCTAAATATAAAATTTACTTAATCATCTTTACCGCATTTACGGCATTCTTGTGTGTATCCACGCTCATGGTCGTAATCAAACTCATAAGCATGAAAGCAGAATAATTTGCGTAGTAATTTCAGCATGGCTTATCTCTATAAAAAAAGCCCACCTCAGTAGTAGATTGAAGTGGGCCTATAAACTAAGGACCTTGAGAGTGATCAGGTCATCCAGAAACTACAGCAGTTTCTACCTGCCATCCTATATATTTATTCGTGAATTTCTTGTGAAGAAAATTCATTAAAAAAGCCCGCTTAACTCGGGGAAGTTAAACGGACTAGTATGGGGTATCATCTTTTTTGTTTTTTTATTGCGCTTTCTCTTTGGAGCAAAAAAAATATATCACTAGGCTTTGATTTACAAAGTATAGAGAATTTGGAGAAACTGTTTTCCTGTGTCTGCTTTTGGTTATTTTTTGATCTTTGTTAGACAATGATCATTAAATCTAATTTGGTAGCGGCTGATTCCGATTTAAACCTGGTTGGTTTAAACAGCCGCCATAGGGTGCCCTGATAAAAAACCGCCTTATGGCGGTAGGTGGCTCATTTAAATTTTTCTAAAACTTAAATTTGGAATTACTCAATAAACCTATTAACGCAATATTTATAATTTTCTTCCTTGCTTACATGCCCACCAGCATGGACACACGAGCAAAATAACTCAGCCTTGTTGTATTTTATCGATTCAGGAACATCAACCCCATAACATGCAGAGTCTATTCGAGTTGGCTTGCGGGCCAAAATTGAGTTATCGCCACTAACTGAATACCAGATACCCCCAACAACAGTAATAATTATAAAAATAATAGGAGAATTGTTTTTAAACATTATTTTTTTCCCTACAAAAAAGCCCACCATTTGGCGAGCTTTTAAATCGATCTAGTGCTTTAACGTACACTTCGGTCACTATAGCTGAAATATGCCATATCCCTTGCGCAAGGTCAATATCTCTACATTGCCTTTAATTTCATCGTTGTATACTATTTTCACTAATAATTTAGGCATTCCCTTGTTCATGTCAGATTTACAGCTTTCCCTAAGTGAGTACCTTGCAACAGTCCAGGAAGTTATACGAATAACTTTTGATGAACCGATATGGGTTAAAGCTGAAATCCGTAATCTGAGTATTAAAGGTGGTCACTACTATTTAGAACTGGCAGAAAAAGAAGAAGATACAGACAAAGTGATTGCCAGTTGTAAAGCGACAATCTGGAAATCTGCTGCAGCAAAAATGGTATTGAGGTTTGAGCGAGAAAGTGGGATTGAATTATCCCGAGACCTGAATGTTCTGATTAAGGTTAAAGCTACTTTCAGTCCTCAATACGGTTTCTCAGTCAATGTTGAAGCTATTGATTCGAGTTACACATTAGGGGATATTGCACGGCGCTATCAGCAGATATTAGAACGCTTAACTCAAGAAGGTCTGGCCAATAAAAATAAACTACTCCCCACTCCATTCGATATTCAAAATGTCCTAGTCATTGCACCTGAAAATGCTGCAGGACTAGGTGACTTCAAGAAAGATGCCGATGCTTTGGATAAAGCCGGTGTTTGTCATTTCGTTTATCACAACGCGACCTTTCAGGGAAATACAGCTGCAGTTTCTATCATTAGCTCTCTGGGCGATGGTTTACGTCAATGGGCTAAAGACTTTAAAGCTGCGCCAGATCTGATTGTAATCATACGTGGTGGCGGTGCCGTGAATGATCTGGCTTATTTAAATGACTATGAATTGGCAGCCCTACTCTGCAAACGCACCGTTCCGATCTGGGTCGGTATTGGCCATGAAAAAGATCGGACCATCCTGGATGAAGTTGCACACCGGTCGTTTGATACACCCAGTAAAGTGATCGGGGGTATTCGTAATCTGATTGTTGAACGCACTCAGGAAGTACTCGAGTCTTTCCACACGATCAAGCTTTTATCTCAGCACCAGATCACATCGTATCAAAGCCAGAATGACCACTTGATCAAAGTGATTAAGACGCATGCTCAAAACCAGATTAATGAAGCCAGCCGGTCTATAGAACTAGTTAAGGATACAACACGATATTTGGCTCATCAGCAAATTAAATTAGCCTCAAACCAGGTTGAATCTTTGATGCGTGAGACCTTATTACAAAATCCCCGGAATGTGATGGCCAAAGGTTACGGTATTGTCCGCGGCCAGGGCAAAGCCATTCGTTCCATCCAACAAATTTCAGGTGACAGCATCCAGGTAGAATTACAGGATGGTACCATTGAAGCCAACGTGATCCAGGTATTAAGCAATGACTAAAAAAGAATTAACGTTTAAAGAAGGCTATGAAGTTCTTAAGAAAAATGCTGAACTGCTGGAGTCACAAGAAGAACCGGATATTGATAATTTGATGAAGATCGTTGAAGAGTCTATGTCTGCATACAAAGCCTGTAAGTCACGTGTAGATGCAGTGCAACAGGCTTTGAATGAGACTTTTAGAGAGTAATAAAAAATTACTTAGTCCAATAGCCGTAATGTTGGTTTTCTCTTAATAACTTGCATTGATGCACTACGGGTTTTGTGAGTAATAATATCTACTTCAACCAAGTCTATTTCAATTTCAAATCTATCTGATCTGAATTTTTGGCTTAAATCTTTTAAACATTTTATATTCTCAATAACAGAATAATAATTACTTTTATTAATGTTAATATTTAACTGATAATCTGCTTTACATCGCCATTGATGCAAATTTATCAACAATCTATATATTGAACTATACTGTAAGTCTTTAGTTGTTCTGGAATATTCAAGAAAAGTTTGTGCTAATCTTTTATGTGTAGTTGGATATTCCGAACTCAAAGCATCATAATGTTGACCTAAATTTTCATCCAAATTTATCCAACTAAGAACTTCATGATAGACATAATAATATAAACGTCCAATTGCATTTCTAATTAGAACTTCACTAGGTTCATTACCATTACTAAAATCTAATTGTATTCCAGTATCAAAAAAACTCTTGTGCTCCATATTAAGCCGCTACTCTTTGACTGTGACTTACTCTAAAAGTTATAATAAATTTTTCCATATTATTATAATAATTATCACTAAAATTTTTTGAGTTTTTTATTTGTTGAAATACTTCTTTATCAAATTCTTGATTAAGTATAGAAATATCTGAATAATTTACATTTTCCACACAGATATCGGCAATTACCATCTCTAAATCTCTATTGAAATCTAAACCAATTAGTATTTGACCAACCTGTATTTTTTTTGTTTCAATAAATGCTATATTCATTAATTTATGAATATATGAATTTTCTATATTAAGTTTAGAAATCTGCTCATAATCATCTTTTAATTCCTGATAAAGATTTGAGAACAAAGTAAATTCTTTTTCTGTAGAAAAATTCATATAATTAAAATAATAATTATATTTCTCAATAAGATCTAAACTTGGATATTTTTTTGCTAAGTGCGCTAATTGAAAATATACATTTTTATTATTTGGGTTGTTTTCTAAATAAGATAAGGTTTTCTCAATTGCTAATGCATATTTTCCTGTTCTTTCCAGAGCTTGAATATAATTAGAATATGCAAGCCCTGAATGTTCTAACATACAAGAATCATAAAAACTTTCTTGAGCTTTTTCAAATTCATTAATATAACTTTGCATTATCCCAATATTAAATAATGCTTTGGGTCTATCTCTACCTTGAACTTCCTTGAGTTTTCCTATTTGTTCTTCTATATATTTAACCACCTCAAATGATAGACTTTTCCTACCATCTGCTAGAATAAACTCAGGAATTTTTTCAAGTTCTGGACGATTCATTTATAGAAGCCTACTATAGAAAAAGTCAAAAGAGAGTTTTGTAATAGTTATAAATAAACTTAGCTAGTTAGGTAAAACTATGAAGACAAATGATTAAGGCAAAATATATACAAAATATAACTTTGTCAACCAAATTCAATAAAACCATACCGACTATGCAACGCAGCCAACCCACACTTCACATCCATCCGGGCATCTAACTGACTGCGTTCATCTGTCACCATCTCTGACCATGAGCAGCTGTAAAAGTAACGGCTAATGATGGCATCCATCCAATCATCCAGTACTTCTGATTGCCCCTGCAGATCCAGGACCAGACGCTGAACTGCCCGAGCTTCGTTGTCGTCAATTTCACAGGTCATTTTCGTTTTACGTGGTTTAGGTGGTACATAATCCCCTGTGAGATAATCCGCAATAATTTGCAGCTGCTGATCGGCATTAAGTTTTTTAGATTTCTTTGCCTTCACAGCATTGTCCATAGCCACGGCGATAGGATTCACAGTACGACCGCTTGAACTTGTGTTCGTATATAACCATGCCCCAAACTGCTGTAACCAGCCTTCTAAATCAAAACGTGACCAATCCACCGACTGTAAAATATGTTGTTTTGCTACTGCAGTACTCATTGTTATAAATCCCCTACCATCTTCTCTATCTGCTGAACCGCCAAACCTGACTTCACTTGCTCTGTACTAAACCGTATTACCTGGTAACCCATCATTGTTGCTGCGTTGTATTTCTCCATATCCCCAATGTATCCCTTGCCTCTTGTATGTCGCCCACCACTCCAGATTCCACCTTCGACTTCAACCAGTATCTTTTTGCCTACCAGGTGAAAATCAGCTCGCCATTTTCGTTTTGGGTGAAACTGATATTCCTGTTCAAAGTTGATTTTTAAGGCCCTTAACTCCATGGCCAGCTTTGCTTCAAACTCATTCGGTACTTTCTCACCCTTGACCTTAGGATACTTAGAGCCTCGTTTAGGTTTAGGTACCCCAATCATTTTCTTGTATTCAGCAATTGAGTAACTGGTCATGCATCTACTCCACTGGCCAACTCTGCAAAAAGCTGTTTTGCGTGATCAGTTAGAGTAAATCCCTGTGGTGTTTCACCATCCTTTGCCACCAATCCCCAGTGAACCAGGCCATTGAGATAACACTGCAGGCTGCGAATTGAAATCCCCATGTTTGGCTCTATCGCTGCATGTATTTGCTTAACAGAGATACGGCCTTTGGTTGACGCCATGGTTTTGAAGATCATCAGGTTTGTGTAGGTGCGCTCTGCATCCGTCATGCTGCAGCTCCCGGGAGTGATCCATTGAACCCAACCTGTTTCAAATACGGTTCCCATTTTTTGGCTTGTGCTGGATCTTCCAGTTTCACGGCGATACGTGCAGCGAGTTTTTCATAGGACTCACCCGGTTCAGAGAACTTGCTTGAGAACTCAGGATGTTGTGAAAGTTTTTGAGCAAAGGTGTGAATCTGTTTTTCAGAAAGCTGCTGAGATTTACCGCCTGTACCTGCAGGTTTTCCAGAAGTTGGATTTTGATTATTCGAATACTTGGTTCTGTATGCGTTGATCACCCAATCAGCGAAGTGATAAATCATCAGATCATCGCTCATTGGTTTTTCAGCGTTGTAATTCTCGAATGCTCGTTTTTCACGTTCCGCCCATTTCGAATTCATGATGGATTCAAAATCGATGCTGTCATCAGCCAGATAAATTTCTTCACAAAGTTTTTTAAAACAAAACCAGTCTTTTTTATTTTTAGATTCTTCTGGTAGGTTCTTTGATAGATTCCGTGTCCCAACGTTGGGACCCTTTCATGGAATTGTTGGAACTGTTCCGTTGTTGGTACTGTTCCATTGTTGGTACTCTTTAAATCGGCTTTTTGATCTTTTAAGGGTTCCATTGTTGGTACTGTTTCACGGCCATTTACCCCAACCAATTGATACACTTTGACCTGTTTGGTTTTCCCTTTTCGCTCACCAGTATCTGCAATTAATCCATCTTCAATCAGCTCATCGATGATCTTTAAAACCGTTTTGCGGTCCATTTCTGTATCATCCACCAATCTAGACATGCTTGGATAAGCACAGTGATCTTCACCAGCCCGGTCGGCAAGTGATAGCAGCACTAATTTCTTGAGCGGTTTCAAAGCCCCACCTTTTTTAGTGGGTACTTCTACACTCCATGCCCATTTGCTGGCATCTAAGCTCATATTTAAACCTCAACTGCTTTTGGCTTCACGTATCCACCAAATGATTCAACTGAATTCGACTTCACCAGGCTTGATACGATCTGATCAGCCAGATAAATTGTGATGCGAAATCTCCGGGCCATTAACTGGGATAATTCAATTTTGGTAACGGCAGCGTTGTTTTCGTCATAGCCCTTTTTGCGAAGGCTTAATTTCTTTTGTTCATGGATTTCATGCAACACACGTAAAGCTGGTTCATAAAATGATTGAATGCCCTGCTGTTGCTTAAAATCCGGTTGTTTCTGGAACTGTCTATTCATGGATCACTCCGAGACAAATAATGCAATAGGTTGATCCAGACGGTGTTTGGCCTTGAGTTCAGCTGGTGATGCGAGCTGAATGTCATCTTTGTGAATAATCTGCCCACTGTCCAATCTGTAGTATTCATCTGGGACAAAAGCCTCTACGGTTTCCAGGCTGTTATCTGCAATTCGATGTGAATACACCACCACATCCCCTTTAATAAAATCGTATTGCACGTAGGCATCATCTGGTGCCAGCTCTAAGACAAATTCTCTTTTTTCAATTTGCTGGACTAAGCAGGTATTACAGTGCTCTTCTGTAAATTCACTGCACTTGTTGGCGCATGGGTGTTGTGTTAAATTTGATTCCATGTTCATTTTTCCTTCATAGACTTGTGAACACACCGAAAAAGCCTGATTTCACGGATCAGGCTTTTTCTATTTGTATTTGGGCAATGTACTTCCCAGATGCTTTTCTCAACGCCTCATCTGTAGCTGCAGCGAATTCCTGGATTTGCTTTAAGAATGCATGAGCCTCTTCATATTCTTGCGGTGTCACAACGTTATCTTCTAAAACGTCATAAACGGTTTTTGTTGCTTGTCCTGCTGCAATAGTGGTTTGCAACATTGCTTCAACAATTGAAAGCTCACGATGGTTATCACCTTTGGAACCAACTGGAACCAACACATAACCAAGTTCATGTGCCCAAACTTTTATTAACTCTGGGCTTTGAGTGAATGACTGAATAGCTTCAAGCTTTTTCAGACTTGGAATGTAGTTTTCCATATTCACATTTGCGTAATTCAGAATGGTGTTGTGTGAATCACCAGTAACCTGAGCAATATCTTTTGGTGAAATGCCTTTTGTTTGCTTAATCATTTTAAAGATTGCTGTTTGAGCTTCTTTACTTAATTCCATTGTGAATCCTGTAGTTAACTTCACATTTATTAAAAAAAATTATTGAGTGATAATTTGGTTCAGGCAGTAAGTTTTTGATTGCGTAAATAATCAAAATCAGCTTCTGGACATAATGAATCGCAAGAGACTTGACCTTTACTTGCTTTATCTATGCGAATAGCCAACGGTGCTCCACATTTTTTGTTTACATAGATGATTTGCTGAAGGTTACCGACTGTTGTTAGGCATTCTTGTGCGAAGGTTTTACGACCCTCTGGTGTAAGGCTTAAAAGGTAGCTTTTAAGTTGTTCAGTGTTAGAGGAAGACATTTTTATCTCCTTAATAAATATATTTAGTAAATACTAATTTTAATTACTAAACATGTCAATCAATCTTTAGTGTTTGCGAATTTACTTTTTACTAAAAACTATGTGAAATACTAAATATGGATAAAGTTGCTTTAAGACGCAGAAATTTGCGCACAGCCATTGATGCTGCTAACAAGGAATTAGGTTTTAAGTCGGATGTAGCTTTTTGTGAGCATTACGATTTAAACGCTAGTCATATTTCTCAACTCATTAATGGGCATGGGAGTTTTGGTGAGCGTGCGGCAAGAAATCTTGAGAATAAGATTGGCTGGGATAGTGGATTGCTCGACAAGGAAGATTATTCCGCGGATGGCTCTACCACACATTCATGTCAAACTGGGGGAATCCATATAGCGCCCATCGAGTTTAGAAGTGGTGAAAGAAAGCCAACCAATGTAAGAATTCCTATTTATAAAGACATCAAGGCTTCATGTGGCGCTGGCATAGAAAATTTTTTAGAAGATGTGAGTGAGTATCTCGACATAGATCCATACATCTTAAAAATTATGGGCATACAAACCAAACCAGAAAACTTGCGAATAATCTATTCTGCTGAATACAGCATGTACCCTACTGTTGCCCCAGAAAGTCCGTTATTTGTGGATATTTCAGATAAAGACCCAAATGCTTTGAAAAATGGAAATGTGTATGTGTTTACACATAATCACGAATTAAGAATGAAACGTGTATTTGTCAGCTATGGCTCGAATACCGTGAAATTGACCAGTGATAATCCAGATAAAAAGCGATATCCAGATGAGTTCATTACAAGCGAGCAGCTTAATGAAATCAATTTTGTTGGACGTTTAGAGTTGGCTTTAGTTAAGCCTTAACCCGAACCGGCCAGAACAAACCATTCCATTAATGGATGGATGTAAGTTGGTTGGCAAAGTTGTTGGGCTGTATCGGGATGTCTAAAAAGTAAGTCACTGGTGACTTGGGGTGTTATGAATGCAGAAAATTGAAATAAATTCCCGCAAGATCAGCCATGTGCTTTACGAGCATCATCTACTGACAGTGGTACTTAAGACAGGTCAAAAGTTTTTATACCAAACTGTAGTTCAAGAAACTTTTGATGATTTTATTAACGCTGACGACAAAGACAAGTTTTATAAAAACCACCTTCAATTTAATGATGGTTTGAGAAGAATTCAGCTTTTTGGGTAATTGAAACTGTGAACCCGACGCAGGCTTATATATCGGGAGAAATCGTAATTATTTAGGGGTAAACTAGTGATTAAAAAACTTTTAAAATATGGCTCAATCCTTTTTGTGGGATTTGTTGGTGGTTGTTTGTCTCCAATGTTTTTATCACTATTTACTGCAACCCCACCAAGCACTCTGGATCAAGCTGTATCTATTGCTAATACATACATTGTTTTTACTACGATATTTTTTGTTGGTATTACAGTTTTGCTAGCTATAGGTGGTTATGTTTTAAGTCAACAGCTGGCTACCACTCGAAAACAATTGGAAACTCAAGCCCATGAAGACTTAATGAAGAGAATCCAATATAGCGAATCTATCGCTACAGATATCGTTAAAAGCCTATCTGAAAATGGTGATTTTAAGAATCAAATAACCCAGAATATTAAAGAGCATACGCAACGGATATTAGCTGATGCCGCACAAGTAAGTGACAATAGGGTCATAGAGGAGCAGACTAAATCTGATAAAATTAAAGGAATGCTTGATGGTTTAGGTAGTAAAAAGGAGGGGTCGTGAGAAACTATACCAACGCTGATATAGCTGAAATAGCATACTCTTTTCTTCCTAGTGGAGCGCAAACTAGACCACCTATCGATATAGAAAATATTATTATTTCCAATGGTGTCAAAATTCGTGAAGATGCATCACTTAGCGAGGGCATCGTAGGTAAGATTACGTTTGAGTTAGATAAAGCTATTATCTCAATAAATCCTAACGAAAATACCTATCGATCGAGAAGAAGATTTACGCTTGCTCATGAGTTCGCGCACTTTATTCTTCACTCTAATGAGGGTGAGCGTGAGTTTATCGATATGAGTGATACCATGTACCGCACTGACGCATCAAATGACTATGAGATCGAAGCCAATCATTTTGCAGCTTGTATTTTAATGCCAGACTCATCACTTTTAGAAGATGCGGAAAGGCTGGTTGCTTACTTCCGTGAAAATCCAATGGAATTTACTGAGGATGAATTTGTTAGACGATTAGCGCTCTCATTCAGTGTTTCCATTCAGTCTATGCGTTTTAGACTTACTAATATGGGTATTTTAAAGTAATACCTTACCTACCCCATCCAACCCACCCCAGCGGTGGGTTTTCTTTCAAAAAGGCCAGCATTTGCTGGCCTTTTTGATTAGTCTTCATCTTCAACTAAAACATAATCTTTCTGCTTTAATTCCATTTTTTCAATAGCATCTTCCAATTCTCGTTGCTCTTCATCAGGCATGAGTTCAATTTTTAAAGACTCTCTATATTGTAATGCTTCAGCTTTTAAAGTGAATTTGGCTTGTATACCTAATTCTTCAAGGTAGCTCTTCACATCTGTTAAGGAGGTTCTGAAAAATTCTTTTTTATAATTAACTTTATTAACTCGCTCATGATTAAAATGATGATGAAGCTTTTTCTCTAGAGTCGGAGCATCTTCACTATAAATCATTGCATGAACATCAAATGTAAATGGAACTGATGCATCTCCCAGCTCCCTAATGCGATCCATTGGCTCTAAACGTCTAGTCATTCCAAGTTTTAAGACATCATCTCCAAATGACCCAATATTCGAAATAACATACACGTGTCCTGCTCTTGTTTGTTGGGCCATTGATAAAGCCCGTTGATTTCTTTCCTCTGCTTCATGAAGTTTAAGCATTAATTCATTCATTTTTTGATCATATTTAGATTTTTGATCATCTGTTGCTTGTTCGAACTCCTTTCTTGCTTTTTCATAAGCCTTTTTCAATATATCTTCTTCTTTACTTGCTTCTTTTATTGCACGTTCATATTCTTTTCTTGCTTTTTCTTCTTCACGAATTTGCTCACGAATCTCTCTCTGCTCTTCACGTTCTCTTTCTTTAAATTCTAAAACTAATGCTGCCCATTTTAGCTCCTCAATTCTTAGTGCTAAATAGGATGGATTGATTCTGGCATTTCTAAAAGCTTGTCCATAATTATTTAAAAGTAAATAATCATCTTTTAATGCCTCGATTAATTTACCAACATTATCATGTCGTAAACGTGATACATGAACATCCGCTTTACTATTAAAAGAATTTGTTATGAATGCGATAGCTGTTGTTTTTCTAATATCTTCAACATAATCACATTCAGCAACAACTCCGTGCTTAATGGCAGTTTTAATCTCGGATTTAATTGTTTTTAATCTTTGAGCTGCATCTAAATACTCATATCCCTCTATAAGATCATCAAGTATTGCTTGATTAGGTAATAGATATTCATCATTGTAACCCTGAATTTTATTCTCAAGTGCCTTATTGGTCTTACTCAACTCCATAGTTTTCTGAGCTAAATTGTAATAATCACCAAGTATTTTCTGTGCTTGTTGCTCTGTGTTAGACATAGTTTTTTGAGCATGTTTTTCTAAGAAAATTTCTACTGTTTTAATTTTTTCTTTAATTTGGGCCTTAAAAGCTTCTGCTTCAGCCACAATAGTTCGCTTGTAAGCTTCATGTGATTTTAAATTAGATTGATATTCTTTCTGCCATACAGCTTTATCATTTTCTATCTCTGCAGCACATTTTTTCTTCTCAGAATCTATATATTTCACGACATCTACAATAGCTTGATATTTTTCCAATTCAAGTAAGCGACTTTCAAGCAATTCTTTCTGATTTAAAAGCCCACTGATTTGTCGGTAATCACTACTAGCTTGAGCTTCAAGCTTTCCTATCTTGATAGACAAGTTTTTATTCTTTTCTATGAGTTCCTCTTCATTAGATTTAAGTTCCTTATTCTTAGTGTAAAAGAAATAAATAACACCACATGAAGCTATCAATAAAAAGAAAAGAAAAAATTCCATAGCTGTATCTATTAATTAAAATTTAACCAATTTTCAAACATTATTTCCTTATTTTCAACTTATTAGAAAATATTTTTTATTGAATATTCAATATCTTTGAAAAGGTTTTCTTTTGTCTATATTATTATTTACTAAATATTTTACTAAATTTATTTAGCAAAACTATTGACTAAATATTTAGTAAATACTAAATTACATCTCACCAGATAACAAAAAAAAGTCCCAGACATTCGACCGACGGGACTTTTACTCAAAGAGTGAGATAAGTATGAACCAAACACCTTCCCATAGTCAAACGCCTACGTTTGGCCATATCCCATCAACAGGGATTCTTTACCAGCAGCCGCCTTCTACACAGCAAATTGCTAAGGCGAATAAACGCAATAAGTTCAAAGCTTTTATGCGTGACGCGATTGCAGTAGTGGTTTTTAGTTCTCCAATTTTAGCAACACCATTCATGGTCCGTAGTTGTTCAGATGATGTAGATCGTCAGACTGTGCAGGCGGTTAAGTTTCAGATGGAGGTAAGCAAATGACTACTTCTACTCAAAAATTCTCTGAATACCTGGGTGGCTTTGAACAAAACAACATGTCCATGCGTCTTGGCCACACTGTTTATGTTGAACAAGGTAAAGACATCTTCGCTGAAGATCGTAAAACCGGTGAGCTTCAAAAAGTCACTCTTGAGGAACAAGTTGCTAAGCCTTGGATCCGTCAAAACTTTGACCGTGAACGTGCTTTTCAACGTCGTAAAGCTTTGGCCATTGGTTTGCAGAGTTCACATATTCCATTGCGTGAACGTCGTGCGTACAAAAAACGTATGGGCTGGGTTGGGGCTTAAGGGGAATTATCATGTCAGTATTTTTTAAGAAAGCCGAACGCAAAAACGCGAAATTACGCCTTGCCCTTGCTGGTCCAACCGGTTCAGGTAAAACCTTAGGTGCACTCCTTTTAGCCAAAGGAATTGGGGGACGAATTGCAGTAGCAGATACAGAAAACAGTAGCGCTGAATTGTATGAAGATGTGGTTGAATTTGAACATGCAAATATTCAGCCACCCTACACCCCTGAAAAGTTTATTGATGCTATTCATGCTGCAGAGAAAGCAGGTTTCGATACCTTAATCCTGGACAGTATTACTCATGAATGGTCTGGCGTTGGGGGATGTTTGGAGATTGTCGACAAACTTTCCAGTACCACTTTCAAAGGTAATAGCTGGGGTGCATGGAGTCAGGTTACTCCACGCCATCGCAAGTTTATTGACGCAATGCTTCAGTCCAGCATCAATATTATTGTGACCATGCGCAGCAAAATGGATACCGTTCAAGTTGATGCAGGCAACGGTAAAAAGAAAGTCGAAAAAGTGGGCATGAAAGCTGAACAGCGCGATGGGATTGAATATGAGTTCACTACCGTTTTGGATCTAACCCATGACAACTATGCGGTTAGAACTAAAGACCGTACCCGTATTTTTAATGAACCTATGTTGCTTTCAGAACAGGCTGGCATATTACTCAAACAATGGCTGAACTCTGGATCTGCTGATGCGTGTATTAATGGTAATCAATTCTTAGAACTTGAAGCACTTATGCAACAAGCTGGGATTGATATTGAAAAGTATTGTGCCAAACGTGGACTAAATAGCCTTCACGATGTTCAACAGCAGAAGTTTGATGAGACATGCGCTGGTATTCACTCAATCATTCAGCGTACCCAACAAGCACAACAGGCTAATGAGCAGCAGTTACATGCCGAGAATGAAGCACGTTTAGAAAATGATTATCAGGCTGCGTTAAAAGACATTCAAAATGCCAACCAGATTAATGATCTTAATCGTCCTGCTACCTACTTCAAAGGCACAAAGTACGAACAACAAATTTTAAATGCCTGCCAGGCTAAATCAGATATGGAGGGATGGTCAGCATGAATATTTTAAATAGTAATGAAGCTTTTGCAGCAATGATGGCGGGTCGGAATATCATGTGCCGCGCTATAGGTGAATTGATCGAATTCACTGATATCGATCAGTTCCCTGCCAACATCTTTGCTAAACCTGGCTATGAGTTTTGCATCAAAGTTGAAACCATGGAATTGGCAGGTATTACATTTGCCAAGCCTTTAACTCCTGAGGATGTAGCGGAAGATCAGGAAATATTCATTGTCCATCCCGACCATATTTCCCAGGTTAAATATAGCAAACAATGCATGGAATACTTCGCATCGGTGCGTAATGGTTTCGCCCAAGCAGATAAAGAAAATGCTGAACTACAGCTGCAGGCAATTGGCGATCTGTTTGGACGGAACATCTTTTATCCACCAACAATTGACAATACAGGTAAAACCAAAAAACGTCGTAGCCGTAAAACAGAAGAACCAGCTGCAAATAACCAAAATTCAACATCAAATGATGTTGAAGAAAAGACATTTGACGAAGCCATTGAAACTGATCCAGTAAAACTGGTTGAGAAGTTTACAGCTCAGATTGCCCAGTTTACTAATACTCAAGATGTGCTTTCATTCCGTCACGTATTTTTAGCAAATGGGCACTTAGATCAAAAAGATCAACAACATTTGTGCAAGCTGACTGAAGATAAATTGCTTGAACTTGATCCTGAGCAATACACACCTAAGGTTGAGCCAGCTAATGATTTAAGCGTTGACGAACTTAAGCGATTACAGGAAGAAGCTGAAAAACTTATCCAATCTCAAAAAGATGAATCTACAGAACAACCTATTCAAGTTGATGAAGATGCTGTTTATAAGGAGCTGCTGGCTGATCTACTTGATCGAGTGGCTAATGCTACAACCCCAGCAGAAGTGAATGCCCAGATCAAATATACAAAGTCGTGGACCGAAGAACAGCGCAAACCATTAATTGATGCAATCAATAAACGCCTGGTCGAGCTTAATCCACCTAAGGCTCAATCATCACTCGCAGTTCGTATTCAAAAAGCTGAAGACCTGACTGAACTGGATAGCTTAGAAATTGATGTCTCGGCATGTGATGAAGAAATTCAACCAAGATTAATGAAACTGGTTAAGAAGCGTCGACTTGAATTGGATCCGTTTACTGCGGTAATTGGTGAGCCTTGATGAGTTTCAAATACTCCACAATCACCCGGACACTCACTGTGTTCGGGGCAAAGATGACACATATTTTTAATAATGTCGGTATTGGTGAAATCGAAGATTTAGTCACCGATGCGAAGTTTAAAGAAGCGATATGGAGGGTGTGATGGAGATTGAATTAGCAAAAGATATTCGTGAGTCATTATCTGCTCGGGTAATAGGTGGCACCGGCTCTCAATTCAATAATGAAGAAACCAAGCTTATTTATCATATCGTGAATGACTACATTGCTCGAAATGAAGAAGCAAATGTTGATTTGACATTGCCTTTTGATGTGGTAGCTAGTCTCAAGGAGATTCCATGAACGCCAAAATTCTTGATCCTTGCTGCGGCTCACGCATGATGCAATTTGATCGCCAAAACCCAAATGTTGTTTACGGTGACAACCGCTCTGAGAGCCATATTCTATGTGATGGTCGTACTTTAGAGATTGCGCCAGACATTCAATTAGATTTCCGTGATATGCCTTTTAGTGATGGCCAATTTAATTTAGTAGTTTTGGATCCACCCCACCTGGTACGTGCAGGCAAGCAAAGTTGGTTAGCTCTTAAGTATGGAAGGCTGGACGAGGACTGGCGCGAAGATATTCGGAAAGGTTTTGCAGAGTGCTTTCGCGTGTTGGCCACCGGTGGGGTTTTAATTTTTAAATGGAATGAAACTCAAATTAAAGTCAGTGAAATTTTAGAGTTGACTATCCATAAACCTGTCTTTGGCCACATTAGTGGAAAACGAGCAAATACGCATTGGATTACTTTTATGAAGATGTCAGAAATCAAAGCAGTTAAAAGATTGGAGGTGAAAAGTGAAAATTAAGCTAAATGAAATGTCGCAGCAAGATAAAGATATGCGTTTAGATCGCTTCCTTGCTGCATCAGATCAACAATTGTTTCCGCAGGAGGATGTAGCAATTTACCTCTCCTGCTCTGTTCACACCTTGCAGCGCTTGCGCTGTGTGGGTGGTGGGATTCCTTACACCAAGGTAGGTCGCTGCGTATCTTATAAAAAGGCTGATGTTTTAAGCTATCAGCAAAGTCAAACAGTAATGAATACTGCTCAACTCGCCTCTTAATCGAAGCAGTTGAGCTTACCCTGATACACGGCTTCAATGTCATTCATTGCAAGCCGTAATTTTTTGAGTGATACCTGCACATAACCACCAGTCACATCATTTTTAGCACCGGATCTATGGTTGAGTAGTCGCTTAATGGTATATGGGCCATAGTCCAAATTATTGCAAATAGTGGCGAAAGTTCGTCGCAAGTCATGCAATGAAATATAGATACCAGTTTGCTCACCAATAGTTTTCAGCAAGCCTTGCGCACCAGCAATGTGCTTGGAGTTTGAAGCCATATTAGAACCCGGGAAAACATAATCATTTCTTCGCAGCTCATAACGCTGTTTGATAATCTCAAATAAGTGGTCACCCATTGGCAATAGATGGTCATCACCGTTCTTTGGATCCTTAAAGACAAATAAGCCTTTCTCAATGTCTACATTTTCCCACTTTAGGGTTTGAGCTTCATTTCTACGACACCCGGTGTACATAATAAATAGTACTAGATCACGCGTTGCATTCTTGGAGGCATCTTCATACAAAGAACGTTCAGTAAAGTAATTTAGGACTGCATTATAAAAAGCATGAATATTACTTTCATCCAGGTGGCGTGTGCGTGCTTTGGTTTTATTCCAGCCACGTTTCGCAGGTATCACATCAACTGGGTTTTGTTTAAGGATTGGGTTTTCATCGGTTGAGCAATGGATTTGAGCGAAGCGCCAGATGGACCCGAACATTTTTAAAGTAAGGTTGGCTTGAGTGGGGCTATATTCGGTCAGCTTAATGAACCGGTCAAATACATCCTTTTTATTGATTTCAAATATAGGCCGTTCTTTCCAGTCTGGAAGGAAGGTATTGATGCAGTGATTGTAGGTATTCACAGAAAGCGGTTTTAATTTTCTTTGCTTTAAGTACAGATCAAAAGCTTGGCTTAAGGTTATCTCATTATTTAAGGCATCTTTCTTTTTCTCAAAAACACCATTGGCAATATCGGCCAAAATAGACTGAGCTTTTTTTCTAGCTTCTACAGGTGTAATCTCATTGGTCTTACCCAGCGTCACACGGAATAACTTTCCAGCATGCCGGCGCTCGACAATATAAGATTTGCTTTTTGTGGTAGCTCGGACTGCAAAACCAATTAGGTCTGAGTCGCGATAGATGGCTTGCCCTTTTTCGGTTAATGCAATAGCATCAACATTAGATTTGTTGAGTTTCATTTCAGCGGTAATTTACAAATTCGACACTTGCATTTTATCGCTGAAATTACTCAACAGTCTACATATAGTCTACACAAGAAAAATAAATGTAGACAAATACCTGTAAAATATTCAATATAACAACAAGTTACAAATATTCATCCTTTCCCATCATTAGAAACGCCAGTTATAGAACACGTCGATCGCACGTTCCAGCGATTGGCTCGCTTCCAGATATAAACGCTTGTTCATTTGATAACGCAGGGTCAATTTGTTGACCGGTGTAAATACCCCTACACCATAACGGATAAACAGGTCCGGCGTAATATAGCCTGTCACGCTGACCTGAGTATCATCTCCCGTTCCCTGTGCATCCAGCGCCAGACCGCTCAGACCAAAAGTACGTCCAATCTGGTTGGTGAGAGCACGTGTACCACCTAAGCCCATACTGATTCCGGCAGCCGCAATGGTATTGTTGACATCGGACCTAAAGCCCGCCTCCTGACTGATACCACTAGCCCCCTCATTAATACGGCCGGTAATAATGGCATTTAAGGCTTCCTGTTCAGACAATCCGGCATCGTTATAGACCTGAATATTCGGACTGGTTGCAGTACCTGTTACGCGCACCCCAACCAGGCTGCCCTGTACGGTCTTATTGGCATCGATATCCAAAGTCGGGTTATATAAAGGACCGTTAAAACGTGCAATCGCACGATTCAAATCCAGGCTTTGCCCATACGCTTCAATTTTTACCCGTTGGCTGACCCCTATTGCACCATTGGCACGCATAGCGGTTTCAAGTCCACGTTGTGACAGATACAAACGCCCTGCCAGTGGAATACGGCTATCAAAGCCCTGGAAAATCACCTGATTACCTAAGTTAACCATAACATCGGCACGGATATCCCAAGGTCGGGCTGCTCTTAATATGGCCAGCTGATCTTGTCCTTCACGCACGATTCGTACATCTGAAGAGACATTGATTACCGGTGCAGAAGCTTCAGGCATCGAGATTAAGGCACGTGGCACATCCACCTTACCGCTTAAGCTTAATTTCTTCTTAAACGGCAGCACATCTAAAGACAAATCCGGAGTAACCACAGCGGTGATTAACGGCGCCTGACGCATAAGCAGGTTTTCACCTTTTAAATGCAACTGAATGCGGGGATCATCTTTCCAGTTTACACTGCCGGTTAATGCGCCTGCACCTTGACCACTGTTAAATGCCCCGTTAATGGTGGCATGATCCTGGCGAATGGAAGAATAGACCTGAATATTGGTTAAATTCACCGGCAAGGAAATCATGCTGATGGCACCATCTTTCAGGCGCATTTCACCATTAAATAAAGGCTGCGTTAAGGTACCTCCAATCTTTCCGGCAAAAGACAGGTTGCCAGCCATTGAACGAACATCTTGAATAAAAGGCTTAAAGACTTTCAGTTGTACCTGATCGAAGGCGATCTCACCGCGCATCGGCATACTTTTTGTATAAGGATCTATAATGACATTGGCATAACCGGTACCGATTTCAGGGGTTTTTACATCTAAACGAAGCTGTAAACCCTCAGCGACACTTTTTGCCACCACTGCAATTTCATTATACTTCAGTGTAGAACCCACATCTTGGGGATCTTCAGCTGCCAGCCCGATCACGCCACTACGTGTCACCAGTCGTGCATCAATTTTTGGTTTAGCGCCTTTTACCCAGGCGGCTTTGGCATAGCCATTGACCTTACCGGTAATTTCCAGACCTTCCGGCATAAAGGCAGCAAAATCATTTAAATCGACATTTTGGGTAATGAATGAAACATTACCTCTGGTTTTACTGACCCGAATCGGTTGGTCAAAACACAACTGGCTTTGCTGACTCGACCAGCAATGTGCACCGACAAACAATTCGCTTTTGGCAGAACTATAAATCACAGAAGCATTTTGACGTTGGACCAAACGTGCACGTAAAGAATCAAAATCACCGTTCTGGATTTGCCCCAGCCAGTCATTCTGTGCATTAAACCCACCGGCCAATTGCACATAGAATTTGGAAATCCGGTTTTGCGCCTGTATTTTCAGAATGTGGGCTTTACGTGTGCCCGCCAGTGAAATTTCACCATGCTGAATCTCACGCGCACCGCTACGTAAGTTATCCATTTTCGCAGTCATCAACGTCGGGGTGAGCTCTGAAGTCGGCAATTCACCTTGTATCCGTAACTTTTTAACACTGAATAACTGGTTAAACCCAAAATCATCAACGGCCAGATTGGCCGTCGCCTGCAAGCGTGGCTGGGATTGCACATTCAAATAGCCATAGGCACGACCACGCAGACCGCTGTAAATTTCATACAAGGCCGGTGCATTGATTTTCAGTCTTAAGTTCTGTGCATTGCCTGTGGCCTGAACCTGATT
This sequence comes from Acinetobacter sp. ANC 4216, assembly GCF_004331195.1. Lineage (NCBI taxonomy): Bacteria > Pseudomonadati > Pseudomonadota > Gammaproteobacteria > Moraxellales > Moraxellaceae > Acinetobacter > Acinetobacter sp. ANC 4216. The sequence goes on from NZ_SJOC01000015.1 coordinate 92,255, forward strand.
TTTTGCGTAAGAAAGATATAAATTATTGGCTTCAAACTGTTGTGGCAAAAAGCCTTTTTGATTTGAATCAATCACCATTGCCAAATTTCCTGTTCCGCGCACAGGTTTATTGTTGATAATACCGGCGATATTCAGTTTCTGGATATTAATACGTTTTAAGCTGTCTGACCAAACCCCTTCAGTTTTCACATTACCGGACAATTCACCACGCACAGACGAGACAAAATAATGCGGTTTAAAACGTACCAGGGATGCATTGATATTCCAGCCCAAACCATTTTTAAGATGGAGCAGACCACTGGCATAAATTTTCCCGGCAATGCCTGAATGTTTCAGCTCATCGACTTTAACCAGTTCGGGCGTACCGGAGATTTTGAACTTGAGCATGCCTTCGCTGGCCGGAATCTGACTGGCATTGAGTGCACCGTCATAATTGACGGCAAAACTTTTAAATGCGCCACCTGCCTTCTGATCATTAAACAGAATCGCGACCGTACTACGTCCGGTTAAACGTACCGTTTCGTTATTATTTTGCTGCGCCAGACGCCCGGTTAAATTAATTCCGTTCAGATGGATAATCTGCTGATTCGGTTTGGCAAAACCGTTGGCTTTGACTTGCCCATTGAGCAGATTCACCGGTGCAGCCGCTGCAACCGTTTGCGGATTAAAATCTTTGGCATTGAGAATGGCATTCCATTTCAATTGCCGTTTTTTGGTTGGCAAATCTACTTTGGCACTGCCGCTTAAACTGCCTTTACCCGCCACATAACTAAAACTCGGGATATTTAAATCATTATTTTTGAAATTGAGCTGTGCGGTATACAAGCCTTCAGGCAACCATCCCTTATCATTTTTGCTCACCGCAGTGGCGACATGAATATTCTGCCTGCCTTCAACCAGCGCCAATTTTGCGTCGCCCGATTTACTGCTTAACCAGCCCACATAAGGTACGGCGCGATCAATATTTTGCCAGGCCACATTCAGCAGTATCGGATTGGGTTTTTTGCCCTTTTGCTCGTCCTGATCGAGCTTTAAGTTCCAAGTTTCATAGCGGTCAAAATCAACCAGTGCAGTTAAATGCAGGCCATTTTCCAGACGGCCTTTAGAGGCAATTTTGGCATCCAGACTAGGCGGCAAGAAATCCTGGATGATTTGCGGAATCAGTTTGTCTTTGGGATTAATTTTATCGACACGGCCATTCATGTCCCAGGTGACACGGTCTTTCCAGCTCACCACACCTGCAACATTCACCGCTCCATTCATCAGCTGGCCATTTAAATTGCTAATGTCGAGCTGATGTACCAGGTCGGTATGCATGCTGCCGTTATATTGGCCTTGCGGAATGTTCTTGCCACTTAAGTCCGTAATCGCGTCGATATTTAAACGCTGAATGTCCCCATTAAATTTAGCCACGCCTTTCTTGGTATACAGTTTTTGTTCCGTCAGCAAAGGCCAATGGTAATTTTTAAACTTTAACTCGCCAAACATCGGCACATGTTTGCGTACCGGATGCAGCACCACCCAACCGGTCAATAAATCTGGGGTATTAGTCGCCACGCCTGCCTGAATCGTATCTAAGGAACCTGTTGCCACCACCTTGATATCATGAATATTCAGGCTTTTATGCAGTGCAGGTATGTTCAGATCTCCCACGGCATCTAAAGGATATTTCCCTTCAAATTTCATGTTTCCGCTGGCATTTTTGACGGAAAGATAGTCCATATCCATCCGGGAATCTTCAAACTTCAATTCGGTACCCGACCACAGCGCATTATTCAGGTGGATATCGTGGAACTTTACACTGGAACTAGCAGTTTTAATTAACAGATGATCGACATCTGCCGTATCTAAACGCAAAACAAAGGGCAAACGGATTTCATTAAATTTAAAGGGTTTATCACTTGGTGGATGTTTGCTGATAATTTGCAGATTGCGCACATCGGCACGATTCAGATGAATTTCTTTTTTCAGGATGGCACGCCAGCCCAGGGTGACATCTGCACGGTCGATTTTAACGTCGACAGGTTTGAGCGTGACTAAAATATTTTTTAAGATGATGCCACTGAGCAGATTACCGCCTTCATATTCATAATGAATAATCTGCTGACGCTCTAAAACACGGTCCAGCAGGAATTTGCTGCCTTTATCGGTACTAAACATGACGGCGAAAGAAGCAATCAGCAACACAAACACGATAAGCAGCGTAAACAGTACACTCCTTAAAATACGACGCTTTTTCGGTCTAGGTGTTTCCGTTTCCGGTTGCTGTTCTACTTCAGCCATAATACTCTCTAAAAACTAAAATTTATAAAAACCAGCATTTATAATTGTGAACCAATAAAGAAATGCAGACGTATTGGATGATTGTCATCAGAAATACCTGAAGCCACATCTATACGGATAGGACCAATTGGCGATGCCCAACGCAGCCCCAAACCCACACTATAGGCAGTTGGCGTATTAAAATCTTTATCGTAAGCATTGCCGACATCACTAAAAATGGCTGCACGCCAGCCTTCTTTAAATTGATAGTTATATTCAAGTGATCCCACAGCCAGGGCCTGACCACCGATTTTAAATCCATTTTCTTCCGGCGATAGACTTTTATAGTCAAAACCGCGTACTGTCTGGTCACCCCCGGTAAAATAACGCAGGTTATATGGCACCTTGCTAAAATCCTGGGTCAAGATATAACCTAAATCGCCACGCCCGACAAACTGGTGACTATCATTTTCACCCAATGAATAAATAAAACGCCAGCCTGCGTTGAGAATGGCCATATCGGCATCGGACAATAATGACTCGCTGCCAAGTTCCACTTTATAGGTCTGTTTAAAGCCCTTACCCGGGTTTACGCGTTTATCACTCGTGGTCAGTGATGCTTCATAACCCAACAATAAGGATTGCTGCTGGTCATTGGCATTGGCAATAAATGCATCCGGAATTTCATTGGCATTAATGGTTCCTTGCTGGGAAATCTGGTCCAAACGATAGCGAAGACCAAAAGTATGTTGCCAGCTACCACGCGGTCTTTTAATAATTCTGTCAGCACCTGCCACAGCAGATTCAATCATCAAGCTATTGCCCTGTGCCACGTCATCACGTTCTTCACGTTCATAACCACCCACGATACTGATATAGTCATTGATGGGATGGTGATAGGGAATATTATAACGTCCGTCTATAGACTGGCGAATTTGCGAAATTTCCATGTTGGCATCAAAAGAATGCCCACGACGGTTGACTATGGCACGGCGGTACTGAGCACGCAATCGTGCTCCGGTATCGGAACCATAACCCGCCCCCAGTTCTGCACTATTTAAACGGTCCGCATTCAAGGTCACGATTACCGGAATCTTTTTCTCTTCACGTGCCTGAACTTTTAAACGTTCTTCTTCAGATTGTTTGGTTTCCTGCTCTGCACGCATTTGACGCAGATTCTCGTCACCTTCAGTTTCATCTCTACCCGCAAACTGGGTTTCATCGGCTACAGATTGGGTCACTTCTCTGGCAGAAGCGACCTGTTTTTTATCCTGAACCGCAGCTTCACTTTCAGAGATTTTCTGCTGATCGACCAGAGCCTGAATATCGGGTGGCAGTTCCAGCGGTTTTTCAACTGGATCTGGCCGTATTGCATCCACCAAGGTGTAATTAAAATAACGCGAGTTGGTGAGGTTATTGGCTAAGCCATTGACACGCCAAAAGGTATAATCGGCACCATCTTCCCAGGAAACCATGCTTTGCAGAACATCCATGTCAATCGGAAATGGCTGTGACGGATCACTCATGCGGAATTCAACTGGACCTAACTTGTAGCGGTCTCCCGTTTCATAGCGCAGGTTCACATCGGCCGTATTTTGCGGCTGGGCTACTTTGACATCATGCAGGCGCCAATAGCTGTCAAAGTAACCATTATTGGTGGCAGCATCGCCAATGCGGGTTTTGGTTTCTTCATATAGACCATGATTGAAAATATCACCTACATCCTGATCGGGCAAAAGCCTAATCACCTGAAACTGGGGCTGATTTTGTCCTGCACCGCTAAATTCAATATTCTGTGCTTTAATTTGTACCGGTGCATTTGCCGTCACTCTGACCCGGACACGACTCTCACTGAGTTTCTCGAATTTAAATTCGGCATTGTAAAAGCCGACTGCTTGTGCAGCCTGATTCGACAGCGTTCTCAGCTGCGGCAATGCTGAAGGAAAATCACTGAAGGATTCCCGGGTAAAGCTGGAAAGTTTGGCCCTGATATTTTCTTTCAGATTTTCCATAGCCTGCGCATAAGCTTTGGCGGACACATCGCTACTATTGAGCGTAGGAACAATAATCACATCGGCACTGATACGATCCAGCTTGGCGGTGTTGAGTTGTCGCGGCGGACGTATTTTATATAACCAGCGTTTAAAGAAATTCGGTTCTTCAATTTCATCAGTGGGTGCCAGTTCAGGCAAGGTTTTACCGGCTGCATTGGCTTCAACCACAATCTGGCTATCGGCCTGAATATTCGACATCAGCTGATCAATATTTACCGGTGCCTGATTGATTTCAACCAGTTCCTGTTGCGTGGCATCTGAAACCACCGCTTCGGTGCCCTGACCTGCACGGTATTGCTGAGCTTCCTGTTTCGCCTCTTCAGCCACCCGAAAAATTTCATTTGCCATTTCTGCACTGACAGGAGTAATCGGCAGCTCTTCCAGATCCTCAAATTCAATCGGCTTGAATTCTTCCAGCGGCTGTGTTGCCTGCTCTTGCTGCTCCAGCATTTGCAGGCTGTCAGGTTCAGGCGGGTTTTGTTGAAGGTTTTCCAGTTTTTCCAGTTCTGCACTGCTGCTCATACCCTGCTGAACAGCTTCATTCTTGAGCTGTTGCTGAAATTCTGCTTCAGTGAGAGGAGGATTTGGCTGATTGACTTGTGCAAAACTGTGCTGAGCCAGTAACATGAATACCAGACTGAGTCCGAATCGTTTATGCTCATTGTTCCACTGTAAAATGGAATTGACACTTAAAGTAAGTGCCGACTTTTTAAAATTCGGTTTTGAAAGCATAAAAAACTCTAAACTCATATAATATTTGTAATGGAAACGTCCGATGAAAGCTTGCTAACAAACTCAAATCTATTGGAATTTTCCCAAAAGTATAGGTTGAAAACATCATACATGATTTTTATTGTGTTTTACCAAATGCTCACATTTCTTAATAAAACTTAATGAAGCCCAGAAACCATGGAAAAAAATGAACATCTCTTAGGCACACGTCGATTTTTACCGATGTTTGTTACTCAATTTTTCGGGGCCCTGAATGACAACGTCTATAAACAAGCCTTGTTACTGGTCATTACCTATGGTTGGATCAATCAGCAAGCGGCTAGTGTCAGTACACTGAATAACCTCGCAGCCTTGTTGTTTATTTTACCCTATTTCATTTTCTCTGCGACAGCGGGACAGATTGCCGATAAATACGAACGCTCACAACTGGTACGGGGCATCAAGATTCTTGAAATCGTGATTATGCTGATTGGCTCTGCGGGCTTTCTACTGGGGCATTTGTGGCTGTTATTGGTGGCTTTATTTTTAATGGGCACTCACTCGACCTTCTTCGGGCCAATCAAATATGCCATTTTGCCGGAGATTTTAAAACCGAATGAACTGATGTCGGGCAATGCCTTATTTCAGTCGGGAACCTCGATTGCCATTTTGGTCGGGATGATTTTAGGCGGTGCGGTCATTTCCGGATCTGACGGTAATCTGATCTGGATTAGCCTCACCATCGTAACCATTGCCGTTTTAGGTTATCTCTCCAGCCGTTTTGTATTAAAGCAAAAAGTGACTGCACCCGATGTTCAAATTGACTGGAACTTTTTTAGAACCAGTTTTCAGACTCTGGGCTATGCCAAAAGTTTACCGGTGGTGTTTCTTATTTTATTGGGCAATTCCTGGTACTGGTTTTATGGCGCGACCTATCTCACCCAGATTCCGCAGCTGACTCAACAAAACCTGCATGCCTCTGAAAATGTGGTCAGCCTGCTATTAACCTTCTTTTCTGTCGGGATTGGCGTGGGTTCGTTATTGTGCCGCAGAATTGGCGGTACGGAAATCAATTTGAAGATGGTTCCCATTGGGGCAGTTGGCCTGACTGTGTTTGCTTTTTATCTGGCAGCAAGTTTGGCTTTTGTTCCTGAACGTACAGGCGAGATGCTCGGCTTAAAAGATGTCTTTACCCAAGGCTGGAGTTATTATCATGTCATGCTTGCTGTGACATTGCTCGGCATCAGTGGCGGTTTTTATATCGTACCGCTTTATGCCATGATGCAGGCCTTTTCGCCAAAATCACACCGTGCCCGCGTGGTTGCTGCAAACAACATTCTCAATGCCGTATTCATGGTATCATCTGCAATATTCTCCATTATCATCTTAAGTATATTTAAGATTGATATTAAAATACTTTTTAGTATCACAGCGATTCTAAGTGCCATTTTCACTACATGGCTCCTGTTCAAGCTCAAGCCCATGCTTGCTGCACAGCAACAAGATGCTTTAGAGGATTAATTTTATGCGCCAATATACCGGTATCGACAAATTTATTCATTCGTTTGACCAGGCGCTACGCAGTCTGGTTCCCGGAACAACCTCTGCACATCGTGAAAATCCAGGCCATGATGCAGAAACCAAATTAGGGGTTAGCGAAGCACGCCATGTCGCAGGTTTAATGCGAGTCAATCATAGTGGTGAAGTGTGTGCCCAGGCGCTTTATCATGGTCAGGCACTCACTGCAAAACTTCCCAATGTACGCCGTGAAATGGAACAGGCAGCAATTGAAGAACAGGATCATCTGGCCTGGTGTGAAGACCGTTTAAAAGAACTGGATAGCCATACCAGTTTGCTCAATCCGGTTTGGTATGGCCTGTCTTTTGGCATGGGTGCAATTGCCGGTATTGCCGGTGACAAATACAGCCTGGGTTTTGTGGCAGAAACCGAACGTCAGGTCAGCTTGCATTTACAGCATCACATCAGCCAGTTGCCTGAACAGGATGAACGTTCACGTAAAATACTGGTGCAAATGAATGAAGATGAACTGCACCACAGAGATACGGCATTGAATGCTGGCGGTGTAGATTTGCCAGTACCGGTCCGGATTACCATGACAGCCATTTCCAAACTGATGACCAAGACCAGTTATTATATTTAATCTGTTTTGGCATGATTGAGCTCACTTGAATGTGGGCTTTTTTATGCCTATTTAATTGAATGTTTATGCTGAATGAGCAACGTATAAATCATCCGCGCCAGTAAAATACAGCCCACCACAGCCAGCACAATATAAATATCCTGATGATAAGGCAGTATTTTTGCCCAAAATGCATGTAACCAGTGACTGATCTGCAAACCTACACTCACAACAACAAAATCCCAGATAAAACAGGCCAGCAGGTTAACTAGGATATATTTCCCTAGCGGATAAGCTTTAATTCCAATAGAGATGGGTAAAATGGTTCTAAGTCCCCACGCGAATCGCATCAATAAAATAGTCAGCACGGGATAATTGTCGATGACACTGCTGGCCTGAGCAAATTTTTGCCCCAGTTGCGGCTTGCTTTGTATGATTTTCTGGCCATAACGCGCACCAATCTGATAGTAAAATTGATCGCCAACAAAACTACCCGCCATCGCGACCATTATAAGCAGCCAAAAATGGAAAATATGCTGATGCACCGCATAGGCACCGAGTATCAGGACGGTTTCACCTTCAAATAGGGTGCCAATAAAAATGGCGAGATAACCATAATGTTGCAGCAGATCAGTCCAGTTCATTTTTTAATGTGCCTGATAACAATTTTACTATCATCGCCAGATCACTCTTCATTACAAAGATCAGTCTGGTTGCTTTATTAGGCATTTATATTTCATCAGTAAAATAAAGTGATTTCTTGATCGATCTCATCAAGATATGTTGCTTTTAGCTTAGTCATGGGCATGACATTACTTATAGATCTTATTTATCTTTAATAAACTGTTTTTAAAAAGCTTTTTCACCCAAAAAAAAATGAATCTAAAAATATCCCCAATAGACCTGTTTTCTTGTAAGTTTTAACTTACAGCGCGTGTCTAAAATCTAAGTGGGATAAACAGGCTTTTATAGCGCCATTTAAAGCTTTTATTTTTGTAAAATTTATACAATACGATGACCAAAACATATAAAAAAATTCATCCGTATACTTTATAAAAATAAATACAAGCTGCACAAATAACAAAAAAACCAACAACAAAAATAATTTAAGGAGCAAGGTATGTCTACCCAGTTCAATTTTGTCTCTGTCAAAAAAAAATCTAACATCCATTTTGATGGTTGTTCTATCAGTCATGTGATTGAGTTGAAAGATGGAACCCAAAAGACCTTAGGTGTGATTCTTCCCACAGAACACCCTCTGGTTTTTGAAACGCTGGTTGCTGAACGCATAGAAATAGTTTCAGGCAAGTGCTTAGTTCAGATTGGCAACAATCAACAGAGCCAAACCTATTATGCGGGTGAATCTTTTTATGTGCCTAAAAAAACCCAATTTAAAATTATCACGGATGACATTATTGATTATGTTTGCCATCTGGAAGATCGTTAAATTTGGCCATGAATCAACCATAAAAAAGCCCGACATCCTGTCGGGCTTTTTCGTATGGGTTCGCTCGGTATAACTCCTGTCGTACCTTACAGTCCTTGTGCGTATCGTTATTCTTATTATTGTGTGGAACTTCCTGTTCCTGATGAATCCATCATAGGAAATTTCCACTATTCCAACTAGAAGCTATAAACTTGAATTCATGTGAGCAAATGCGTACAAAGTCGATTAAAAATTGTCCCAGATTTATCCGCAGAAATTGGGGATAATTTTTGCCGTGGAAAGACCGAAAACACTGAAAAAAGTTTCAATTAGATTAAAATTAATCATTTTTATTGGCAAAATATTCCACTTCAGAATAAAAAGAAACCGTCTTGTTTCCAAGACAGTTTTTTGGAAATTTTATGGATTTTTATTTTAAGTTAACATACTGATATTACATAATTATTTAAATTACTGTTATTCACCAATTAAAATGTCTATGCGATAAACCATTTAAAATGTCCTGTTTTTAACTGCAAGAGTCAAGAACAGGATTTTAATTCCTTTGTTCAATGATGGCTTTCTGAGCTTTACGACTCGGCATACTTTTCTTGAGACGGGAACGTTTATTCTGTTTTTCCAACTCTTCATGCTGTTGCTGGATATGGGCTAGAACCGAGCCTAATCTTTTATTCTCAACCA
>NZ_SJOC01000016.1:0-91528 GCF_004331195.1 Acinetobacter sp. ANC 4216
GCGCTGAATTCCGTTCCATTGAATGTCTTGGTTTCACCATAGGTTTTGCCTGCATCATTGGCCGTAATCGTCAGTGCACGTGGGCTAACAATTAAATTGCCGTTGCTATAGCTAATCGTGTAGTTGTTCGCATCAAAGGTACCCCCTGTAGCATTGCTGGCAGTGATTGCATATGCCGCTCCACCATTAACACCCGCTGTCGCAGCCGAACCTGTACTGTTTAGGCTAACCTGACCAACCATTTCTCCATTTTGCAGCCCAGATGCGCTGAATTCTGTTCCATTGAATGTCTTGGTTTCACCATAGGTTTTGCCTGCATCATTGGCCGTAATCGTCAGTGCACGTGGGCTAACAATTAAATTGCCGTTGCTATAGCTAATCGTGTAGTTGTTCGCATCAAAGGTACCCCCTGTAGCATTGCTGGCAATGATCGCGTATGCCGCTCCACCATTAACACCCGCTGTCGCAGCCGAACCTGTACTGCTTAGGCTAACCTGACCAACCGTTTCTCCATTTTGCAGCCCAGATGCGCTGAATTCCGTTCCATTGAATGTCTTGGTTTCACCATAGGTTTTGCCTGCATCATTGGCCGTAATCGTCAGTGCACGTGGGCTAACAATTAAATTGCCGTTGCTATAGCTAATCGTGTAGTTGTTCGCATCAAAGGTACCCCCTGTAGCATTGCTGGCAGTGATCGCGTATGCCGCTCCACCATTAACACCCGCTGTCGCAGCCGAACCTGTACTGCTTAGGCTAACCTGACCAACCGTTTCTCCATTTTGCAGCCCAGATGCGCTGAATTCCGTTCCATTGAATGTCTTGGTTTCACCATAGGTTTTGCCTGCATCATTGGCCGTAATCAGTAAAGTAGCAGGATCAATTTTCAATGTCCCGGTTCCGCTACTGGCCTGTACAATCAGATCATAACCTTGCTGAATTGAATACAAATCTTTGTTTAAATCGATAGTTACAGCTGAAGGCGTTACATTCTTTTGTTGAGATAAGATCAATGCTGGATCATAAATAGTACCCGCTGGAACAACCTGATAACCACCGCCCTGCTTTTTACCGTTATAAGTTGTTGTTGTGTCATCATTTGTAATTGTTAAAGAAGTTAAAAAACTTCTTAATAAGGGTGCAGTTTGTCCATCATAAATACGCCAGATTTTTCCTGTTCCACCTACAGCATCTATATCCCAACCTGCAGTTGTAAATGTACTAAGGTCTTGCATTTGTGCTGTGGTTAAACCTGTTCCACCTGCACTAGTAGTTTGCCCTGAAGTTTCAGTATTCCAAAAACTATTTGAAACAGTGTAACCTCCACCTCCAACTAATCCTCCTATGGCATCACCAGCATTGCCAATCACTTTTCCAGTAGCGTAAGAGTTTATTATACTTCCTCCAGTATGCCACCCAACTAGACCACCAATATATGTTCCGTCACCACCAAGTATATGCCCGGTTACATTTCCAGTACTATACGCATTCTTGATTGTTCCAGTATTTCCACCAACCAAGCCACCAATGTCTCCATACTGAGATGTGACATTACCAGAAGAATAAGCATTTTCAATACTTCCAGTATTTCTTCCTACAAGCCCTCCTACCCCATTTGAATTATAATCACCATAACCATTTACATTTGATATCGCATAAGAATTTAAAATTAAACCAAAATTATAACCAACTAAAGATCCTACAGCATTGTAGCCATCTATATTTGCATTAACTAAACCCAGGTTTTTTATTTGAGACAAGTTATGAGTATAACCAAACAATCCTACATTATTGGTACTTGATCTATTAATGGTTAAATCATTAATTGTATGATTTAAACCATCAAACACGCCAGTAAAAGCTGTTGAGCCATTTCCTATTGGATCAAACCCCGCCCCACTATTCCAATTAACGGTATCCGAAGCATCAATATTATTTCCAAGCAGATATTTTCCACTTAGATTTTTATTCATGTCTTGTAATTGGTTTACATTTAAAATAGCAGTATATAAAGCAGGTCTATTGGTTGTATTTATAGTGCCACTTGGTAAATCATTTTTATTAAAGACTTGGTTGTTGGCAAGATTAAGTAAATAAGGTGTGGTCTGATTATTAGCATTTCCCCAAACCGAACTAAAATTAAACCCTATGAATTTATTTTTATCAAACATTTCAGCTGTGGTTAGGCCTGTAACATTTAGGAGTGTGGCTGAATTAAGACCAATACCTTTAGTTTGCCCTGTAGTTTCAATGTTCCAGAAACTCTTTGAAGTGCTTCCAGCAATATTATAACCAATCAAACCACCCACAGTAGTAGTATAGCTTGACGTAGAGAGTACACTTCCAGTTGCATACGAGTTTTCGACATTACCTGTATTATAACCTACTAAACCACCAAGCCCATGGCTTGAAGCAGTATTAGCTGAAGTCGCACTTCCAGTTGCATAAGAGTTAGAAATAGAGCCCGAATTATGTCCCACTAATCCACCAACATCTACCGTTGTGTCTGTTGATGTTGCGTTCCCTGTCGCGTAAGAGTTAACAATTGAGCCAGTATTATGTCCGACTAATACCCCCATATCTGTTCCAGCTGAGCCTGATGAAGTTACATTCCCTGCTACATAGGAATTAGATATACCCCCCCAATTAAATCCTACTAAACCACCAACGCTGGTGATACCGTTAACTTCACTACCGATTAAACCTATATTTCTAATATTTGCACCATTATTTCCAAACAAACCTACATAACTAGTTGTGGGTCTGTTGATGGTAAGATTATTAATTGTATGATTTAAACCATCTAATACGCCTTTAAAAGGAGTGCTACCTCCATAATATGCGTTACCAGTTCCAATCGGATTAAACCCCGCCCCACTATTCCAATTTACAGTCCCACTAGCATCAATATCATTAGCTAAAGCAAAGTTACCATTTAGCTTGGTTCCCATCCCTTGCACGCCGTAAATATCGGTCAATTGCCAAGGGTTTGCAGTAGAACCATCTCCACCAATTGCACGGATAAAGCTACCGCCATTTAAACGGAAATCTTTGGCATAAAAACCTGGCAAAATTGACGCATTTTGTAGCCAGTTCCCTTGGCTTAAAGTAAAAGTTCCCACATTGATTGCATCAGTTGCAGAAATATTATTGGTTGCATTTAAAGTTAAACCACCATTTTGCGCAGTAATTTTTTTATTTAACTGAATATCGTTATCAGCTTGTAAAGTCAGGGTTGAGTTACTTGCCCAACTTAAATCTGCATCTACCGTAATATTACCATCTTGTGTTCCAACACCAGTTCCGCCTGTAGAAACCGTAACTCCTGTGGTCGCCAATGCAGTCGTTAGTGTCGTTGCATTGATGACTGTATCATCTTGAGTTGCCGTAAAACCTGTACCGCTATCCGCTGTATCTGAAATAATAACATTGTAGGGGTCAATCAACCAATTACCTGTTTTTCCCCCATCCGAAAGTGTAGAAATTTTAATGTCTTTATCTATATTAACTTTGGCTGCCGAAGTTTCAATAAACCCGCCATCCTGCCCAGTTTTGCCTTCAGCTTTGAGTATCCCGCTAACATGAGTTTCGCCAGACTGCATATCTCCTAAAAGGATGATTTCACCCTTGGCATTTTGGCTTAAACGATTGGCTTCAATAATGCCGCTGTGATTCACCACCGCCTTGCTTAAGCTGTCTTTGGCTTTGGCAGTTAAATACACGGCACCATTGTCGGCAATAATTGCCCCGCCATTATCCACCAAGCCTTGCAGCACACCTTGATCGACCTGATACTGGGTCAGTGAACCATCCTGTAAGGCCAAAGTCACCTGGCTGGCAGATGTAAGATGCGTTGTGCCATTGGGTGTGCTAATCGTTCCTGTGTTTTTCACATTCGGTGCAATTAAAGCAACTGTTCCGCCTTGTAAGGTCTGGATAGAACCCTGATTTTCAATACTTGCTGTGCTGTTGGCATCACCTTTTAGGGTGTATTTACCATTTTGAATATCGGCATCACTTAAGTTTAAGGTTGACGCGACCAAGCCGCCGACATTGACCTGTGCCGTTTTGGAAAATACGACCCCATTCGGATTGAGTAAAAACACCTGACCATTGGCATTTAAACGCCCCATGATTTGCGAGGCATTACTATCCAGTACATGGTTAATAGCGGTAGAAGACTGGTTTGGCTGATTAAAGTTAACCGTGGCATCCTGACCAATATTAAATGTGTTCCAGTGGGTACTCAGGTTTTGGCTATTTTGATTGATATTTAAGGTATTACCGGTTTGATTGAAACTCGCTGAACCTGAATTGATCTGTGCGCCTGTCGGAAGTTCGGTACTGGAAATTGCGGCATGAATGGAAAATGGCAGCATCGCTACACTAAAGAATAAAATTGAACGCATCCATGTGCTGACAGAACTGAGGCTATGACATACAGAACTTTCCGTTTCGCTTGCAGCTGCTTTTTGTGTAGTGCTGCTGTGGCTTTTTGCTAGTTCAGAGACCGCTTGCCAGCATGCCAACTGTTTATTCCAAATTACCCTATAAATTTTATTCATGAAAACCCCAAGAAAATCACAGAAAAAATGATGAAATATTAAGCATTAATATCATATTATTTTCGTGATTCATATCACCAAAAATAGGGATTTAAAAACTTTTATCATGAAATATTCTTAGTTTTTTATATAAAGATATCCTAAACATAATCAAATTTTACTAAAGGAAATAAATTTCATTTTTATAGTTATTTAACATCATGGTTATTATTTTACTTATTTTAAATTTCAATGTAAAAAAGCCCCTGTTTTCACAGGGGCTTTTGAATTTGGCGGAAGCGGTGAGATTCGAACTCACGGAGGACTCACACCCTCGTCGGTTTTCAAGACCGGTGCATTAAACCGCTCTGCCACGCTTCCAATGGCGGCTATAATATAAATAAAATTCTCACTTGGCAAATACTTTTCTATATTTTTCTTACCAACCGCTTAAAATAAAAACAAAACTTGTTAATCTGCTGAATTTTCAGGCTTTTCGTAGCGAATTTCATTCACATACCACAGTTTTTCACCCAATGGAGTGGATACTTTTACTTCATCATCTATCTGCTTGCCCAATAACGCGCGAGCCATAGGTGAATCAATGGAAATATGCTGTGGATGATGATCATAAATTTCATCCACACCGACGATACGCAAGGTTTTTTGCTCCCCTTCATCATTTTCAATATTCACCCAAGCACCAAAATAAACCTTGCCTGCTTGCTCGGGGGAAAAATCAATAATGCGCAGCTCTTCCAGGCGTTTGCCCAGATAACGGACACGGCGGTCAATCTTGCGTAATAGCTGTTTATTGTACTGATAGTCAGCATTTTCCGAACGATCGCCAAGACTGGCTGCCCAGTTCACTTTTTTGGTAATTTCTGGTCGTTCTTCATGCCATAAATATTGTAATTCTGCGACCAATTTGTCATGTCCAGCACGTGTAATTAAGTTAGATTTCATGATGATTTTTGAAGTTATGCTTACATTTTGCTTACAAGAATGGTCTATTCTATCCCCTATTTACACACAACTAAAGTTTATAAAATTAATTCTTCAATAAAATTAATTTGTTATGTTACATATCTCCAAAAAGTTTCGTACAAAATTTGACAAGTATATTTTTCACCCTTATTATGCGCGCATGTTTTTAAATCGTTTATTTTTTAATCTATGTAGAAATTCTACATGATTCTCCCTTTAATCCTATGTCATTTTGAATGACGTCATGACTGCCCAACCCTTATTGAATTTATCAAACTAGTAAAAGTCTGAGGCCTATTTGCCTTTGCTTTTTAGGGCATAAATTACTTGTAGCGGAGACAACATGCACAGTAGTTCAACTTCTGGGGCGAGGCTTTGCCTTAACTCATTAACTTCTTCTCTCTCGTTAAAAATTCTTGCATTTAGCACCGTGTTATTTCCATTTCATAGTATTAATGCAAGCAAGTCGTTTCAGTATGATTCTGTGGTCAATGGCAAACAGCTTACCGTTGTTTCCGTTGAAAATTCGACCACCGTATTTAAAGATGGCGCGCACCAGCATGGTTTTGGCTATGACCTGGCGCGTAACTATGCCAACAGCTTAAATGTCAAGCTGGTATTTAAAACCGTACCTGATAATGCCACGGCACTGAAATGGGTTTCACAAGGTAAAGCCAACTTTGCCATGACCACTGCAAATGTCAGTGAAATTGAACAAAAGCGTTTAACTTCTTTTTCAGCAACCTGTGGTGATATAGGCAGCTTGCAACAAAATGGCTTGAATACCAAACTCAACTGGGTATTTAAACATGCAAATGATCCTCTTGCCCAAACTGCAAGTGGCTTTGTCTGTAAGGGTAAACAGTCTGGTGCAATTCGCCAATTGGCATCGTTCTATAATCAGAATGTGGTGCAAGAACATTCATGGGATAGTATCCAGCGTGATTTAAATCAACGTATGCCGATTTATAAAGCCAGCTTTAAAAATACCGCCGCTAAATATGATTTAGATTGGCATTTACTGGCAGCAATTGGTTATCAGGAATCGTATTTAAAACCGAATTCTGTTTCCCCTACTGGTGTTCGAGGTTTAATGATGCTGACCAACAGCACAGCCAAAGCCATGGGGGTCAGTAACCGAACCGATCCGACCCAAAGTATTGAAGGGGGCGCGAAATATTACGACCAGATGTTAACTCGATTTTCAGATGTCCCTTTCCCGGACCGGAACTGGTATGCGCTGGTGGCTTATAATATGGGACCGGGTGCAGTCGATCAGATTCAAAAGCGTATTCAAGCCCAAGGTAAAAATCCGAATAACTGGGTCAACCTGTATAGTTATTTAGAACGTAACAAGGCCAGCAATGGCCGTTACCGTCAGGCTGTGCAGTATGTCACCCGTATTCGTGCCTATCTAGAACATATTAAAACTTCAGAGCTAGTGAATATTTAATCTCTCTTAATATTCTCCAGATACGAAAAAGCTTACCCCAGGGTAAGCTTTTTTTGCTTAAAATGACTTAAGCGATTGTTCTTAAGTAAAAAAACCTTAAGCGGTTTGCTCAAGTACTTTTTTGAATAAATCTTTTTGCTCTTGGCTTGGCTTGGCTGTCTGTAAAGCCATCAATTGTGACATATCGCCTTGAACCTTGATTTTACCGGTCATGAATGCCTGCATTGCAGCAGCCATATCGAATTCCAGGAACACTTTACGTAAAGTTTCACCATCCATGTTCAACGTGGTTTTCGCATTTGAGGATAGACCTTTTTTGATTACCCCACCATCCAGAGATAATTCTGTATTGCCCTGAGCATCAGACACCACCAGGTTGATTGCTAAATTTGCAAGTGCAGGTGGCAAGTTTAAATCACCCGCTTGCGCAGTTAATGTTTCTACAGTTGAAAACCAATCATCAGTTAAAAAGGCAGGCATGATCTTTCCTCAATTTATTTGTTCATTTGTGTCGCCTATCCAGACAACATCTTTGTGAAGCTATTTTGCTTGAAGCTTGTTATAGCATGTAAAACCGTTTTCTGCTTAACGTTTTTTGTACGATGCGTTCAATTTTTATGTTTTTAATACATTTATTAAATAAATCAGATATATAAAGTTATATAAAATAGACACCAACCCTAAAATTGGTGTCTAGAAACTCATCTTAGTCTGCTGCAAAACCCAGGTTGACCATGTTGATCCGTTTGTTTTGCCCTTCTTCTTCCGTTGAGCAGCTCGCAGTGAAATCAATTTCACGCTGTGCGTCTAAAGCTTCAAAGTCAAACAGTTCACGGTCGGCCAATTGCGAAGGCGATACATTCTGCATAGCACCAAAAATACTGTGTAAGCGTTTTGGATACTGTTTATCCCATTCACGCAGCATGTCATTAATCATGGCGCGTTGTAAGTTCTCCTGTGAACCGCACAGGTTACACGGAATAATCGGGAACTGGCGCATTTCTGCATATTTGATGATGTCTTTTTCTTCCACATAAGCCAGTGGACGAATCAGGATATTTTTCTTGTCGGATGACAGCAGTTTCGGTGGCATGGCCTTCAGGCTACCGCCATGAAACAGGTTCAGGAAGAACGTGGCCATAATGTCATCACGGTGATGACCTAAAGCGACTTTGGTCGCGCCAATTTCCTGCGCAAAGCCATACAATGAACCACGACGTAAACGTGAACACACTGCACAGTAGGTTTTGCCTTCAGGCGTCAGCTTTTTGGTAATGCTGTATGTGTCTTTTTCCAGAATATAATAAGGAATTTTATTTTCCTCTAAATAACGGGGCAAGACATCTTCCGGGAAACCGGGCTGCTTTTGGTCCAGGTTCACAGCCACCACATCAAAATTGATGGGTGCAATCCGTTTAAACTGCAACAAAATATCCAGCAAGGTATAACTGTCTTTACCCCCAGAAATACAGACCATTACCTTATCGCCATCTTCGATCATTGTAAAATCACGAATGGCATGACCGACTTGACGGCGAAGCTTTTTCAATAAACGGTAATATGCCGAACTAGTTGGCAGTTCTGGTTTGAAATTAAATCCTTGTTCGGACTCAACTGGCGAGTACATAGACGAGATTTACCCATAAATAAAAATACCGCGCAATTTTATCCGATTCAGCCTGAACAAGCACCAAAAGAATGTAATTTCTGCAAATTGTTTATTACTACCCTTTTCATTTAAAACTCCCAAGTTTATTTTGACCTGATGAGTTCAAATTTTAGCCACAATGCTTACCATTTGTACTTTTCCACAGTTGTCCACAAAACCTGTGGATAACTTTGTGGATTTTAAAACACTTGACAAGGTGTCAGACCTATTATTTAAGGCTTCTATTTAAATTGATCATTTTTTGATCAATTTTGTTATTGTTTAAAATCAATTACTTAAGTGTGTCAAGTTATCCTGATTAAAAAAAAATTAAAATTTTTTTTGATTACTATCTCAACAAACAGCTCTTGCTTTTTACAAACTTTTGGTGAAATTAATAGAGTAATACTTTCCATCTTGTTTTTTTTTGTTAAACTCCACTTGTACTATGTTTGGAACAAATGTTGTCTATTTATAAAAATGAAAAATAACTTTGTAAAAATTGGACTTTATTTTTTGGGGTGTGTGGCAGTTCAATCTGTTGCAACGACCAGTTATGCCGGACAGACCATCTATCAGTTAAAAGACTCGAATGGTACGACCTTGCTCACCAATAAGAAAAATCGTTACAACCATCTCAAAGTCGAGAAAAAAACCTATTATCCAGACAGCAATATCCATAGCTATAGTAACTGGGGTTCATCCGAAGCTTCGGTACTCCCGAGTTACAGTCGCAATAAAAATGCTTTTGATTCCATTATCAAACAGGCCGCTTCCCAACATGGCATATCGGAAGGCCTGATTAAAGCGGTCATGCATACTGAATCAGGCTTTAATGTCAATGCCCGCTCCCCTGTTGGCGCACAAGGACTGATGCAGCTCATGCCTGCAACTGCAAAACGTTTTAATGTTTCAAATGCTTTTGATCCCTATCAAAATATTATGGGTGGGGCAAAATATTTATCCTGGCTGATGAAACGTTTTAATGGCAATACCTCACTGGTTCTGGCCGGTTATAATGCCGGTGAAGGCAATGTCGCCAAATACGGCGGCATTCCCCCGTTTAGAGAAACCCAGGACTATGTCAGACGTGTGAGCAGCCGCTTCAGCAACTTATATTCCAATGGCTTGGGTCATAGCTCAAGTTCGGCAAAGTCGAGTTCTGATGCCGGCAAAATTGTTGCTCAATCCGACAATTATGAATCCGCTTCAGCACATGCCCCCCCTCGTTATAGTTCACAGCGTCAAATCATTATGGCATCCGATGGCAGCTTCACCGATGCTCCCGGCTCATATGTCACAGCCCATGCGACAGCTTCAGCAAAAATTTCAATTGCTGACAATTAAATTGTTTTAGAAACTGCATCATTATAGAGTTTTGTTAATTTTTCCTTGAATTTTTAAGACTTACACCTCATATTTAGTGAGATGATTTTTGATTTATAAATCAGATTATTTTTTTATTATAAGAGGATTTTCTCAATGATGCGGATTGGTTTGTTCTTGCTAACCAACCTCGCGGTACTGGTAGTAGCTGGCATTATCTTGTCACTCTTCGGTGTCGGTAGTTACCATGGCGCGGGTGGCTTAAATCTAGGCAACCTACTAGTGATCTGTTTTGTCTTTGGTATGGTTGGCTCTCTCATTTCGTTGTTTATGTCGAAATGGATGGCAAAAAAGTCTACCGGGACAGAGTTAATTGACCCGAATGCGCCTCGTAACCAGGCTGAAGCATGGTTATTACAAGAAATTGCGCAATTATCGCAACGTGCCGGCATTAACATGCCAGAAGTGGGTATTTTCCCATCTTATCAGTCGAATGCTTTCGCTACAGGCTGGAATAAAAACGATGCATTGGTTGCCGTTTCAACCGGCTTGCTCGAACGCATGAATAAAGACGAACTTCGTGCGGTGCTTGCGCATGAGATCGGTCACGTCGCCAATGGTGACATGGTTACGCTTGCCTTGATTCAAGGTGTAGTCAACGCCTTTGTCATGTTCTTTGCCCGTGTGGTCGGTGACTTTATTGACCGTAATGTCTTTGGCCGTGAAGATGGCGAAGCACCGGGACTGGCTTATTTTGCCATTACCATCGTACTGGATATCGTGTTTGGTATTCTGGCTTCTGCCATTGTGATGTGGTTCTCGCGTCATCGCGAATACCGTGCCGATGAAGCCGGAGCACGTTTAGCCGGTAAACAGGCCATGATTTCTGCATTATTGCGTTTACAGGCAGAATCTGAACTGCCAGATCAAATGCCAAAAGAAATGAAAGCGTTCTCTATTGCAGAAGGTAAAGAACAAGGTTTCAGCCTGGCTGCTTTGTTCCAGACCCATCCTACCATTGAACAACGTGTAGCTGCATTACAACAGTTGAATTGCCCATAATCTGTTAAGATAAAACAGAATAAAAAAAGCCTCCAGCATGGAGGCTTTTTTATGACTAGCTTCAATACAACAGGCTGTCATTGAAAGACAATTACACACGCCACTCAATATGAATGATTGACAGCAAAATCATCGATTAGTTGATCTTGCAGGGGCTAAATATTTAGTGTTTGCCACCATTGCCATAACCAGCTCAATCCCAACCACATAGCAATGGCCAATACAAGGATAAAAACAAGGCCCAACAGGTCAGGAAGATGCAGCCAGATCCAGGCCACCACAGGGTTACGCCAAAATGCTGAAGACTGCTGCTTCTGTTCTAGACGTTCATGCAAAAAGGGATGGGTGACATGGGACTCACTGCGAATCTGATACTCCTCACGAATATGATCATGCACAATCGCTAAAGCTTTGCGGCTTGGACGAATAAAAACGTCAAAAACCGTTCCAGCGACAGGAATAAAACCGACTACGGCATCCATCATGGCCAATTTCATCACCGGAGTCAGCTTGCTTTGCGGTACGCCAATTTGCTTGGCTTTATAGATGGCATAACAGGTCAAGACAAAGCCCGCGACATCTCCAGCCACAGGAATGGTACTTAAGGCGGCATCCGCCCCCACCCCTTGTTTGGTAAAGGGAATACGCACCACCGAATCCATCATATTGGCAAACTTGGCTAAATCGCGCTCCAAACGTATGACTTCTTGCCGGCTGAGTTTTTGCTGTTGTTCAAACATCGCTGGTTCCAAAGAAATGATCGGTCTAACTGCTTGAGATTACATCATATCTGTGCGGTTTGAAGTGTATGGATATCATTAATCAGTGAACGTGAATCACACTGCCCATCCCATTCCATGCTGAACTGATGAAGAGATTGATCTTGCCTCAACTGCTTCATTAACCTGTTCCATTCTCAGAACCACTCAATAAGCCCCTTTTGCTGCAAGTCTATTGAATGGTTGAATTGAATTCAGGTTATACCCGGGTTTTGGTTTTCAACAGCGTGCGAATCAGCACATACATAAAGGGAATAAAAATCAGCACCAAGATGGTCGCGAAAATCACCCCACCCAATACGCTCACACCAATTTCCTGACGGCTGGCAGCACCCGCACCAAAGGCAAAGACCAGTGGAATTACCCCTGCACCAAAAGCCAGAGAAGTCATCAGAATTGGGCGTAAACGCAGGCTGGCTCCTTCCAGTGCAGCCTCAATCACACTGCGGCCTTGCTGCTCTGCAAGGGAGGCAAACTCAACAATTAAAATGGCATTTTTACAGGACAGGCCAATGGTGGTGAGCAAGGCAATCTGGAAATAAATGTCGTTCGGAAAACCGGCAAAATAACTGAACAGGATATTACCGCCAATCCCCAAAGGAATGGCAGTTAATACTGCTGTAGGAATAGACCAGCTTTCATAGAGTGCCGCCAGACACAGGAAAATAAAGCCGATTGACAGCACATACAGCAATAGCGCCTGATTACTCGAGCGTTTTTCTTCAAAGGACAAACCGCTCCATGCCACATCTATACCCGGGTGCTGTGCCACCAGCTGTTCAACATCACCCATTGCCACGCCCGAGCTGACATCTTTGGCGGTATCTGCTTCCATTTGCAAGGCGGTATAACCCATATAACGATTGACCACATCCGGCCCGCCACTCCAGCTGACCGTGGCAAAATTGCTAAAGGACACCATCTGGTTCAAGTCATTGCGCACATACCAGTATTGCAGGTCTTCAGGTTTGGAACGAAATTCCGCATCGCCCTGCATCATCACCCGTTTAATCCGGCCACGATCAATAAAATCATTGATATAGCTGCCACCCCATGCACTTGCCAGGGTACTGTTAATGGCTGCTTGCGACAGGCCATTGGCCATCGCCAGTTTCTGGTCAATATTCACCTTTAAGCCTGCTTTATCTGGATTTGAACGCTTGTCCAGATTTTCAAAACTGCTGTATTGTTTTGCCTGCTGCTGCAATTGCTTAAACTGGCTATCCAGATAGGCACGACCTTGGCCATTGATGTCACGAATCCAGAAATCCAGCCCGTCAGTTTGGCCTAAACCACTGACTGAAGCGGGCATCGTCACATTAATTTGTGCATTCGGACTGTTTTTAAAATGCTTTAAGGCGCGCTCACGAATGGCTTGAGCCGAATTTTCTTTGCCGGAGCGTTCATCCCAAGGCTTTAAGGCAATAAAACCCTGACCTAAGTTTTGTCCCGTTCCGGCCATATTACGGCCATAACGAACCATCACCAGATTGACATTATCTTTTTCATTTTTCAGGAAATACTGTCTGATTTGCTCCCCAATTTCGGAACTTTTCGACATCGGCGCGCCATCTGCCAGTTTAAACTGCACGTTTAAAATGCCCTGATCTTCACTGGGAATAAAACTGGTCGGTAAAGCCCGATAGAACAGCGCAAAAACACTGATCAGTGCCGCAAAAATGACGAGGCAAATTGCCTTATGCTGCAGGCTAAGATTGGATAATTTTAAATAACCATGTTTTAAGCCATCCAGTTTTTGGTTAAACCAGACCGCCCATCGGGCAGGCTGTGGATTCGGCTTTAAAATCAGGGCACATAAAGCTGGAGTTAAAATCAGGGCAACAGCCAGCGATAAAGCCATGGCAGCAACCAGGGTAATGGAAAACTGGCGATAAATCACACCCGTAGAACCGCCAAAAAAAGCCATGGGAATAAACACGGCTGTGAGTACCAAGGTAATTCCGACCAATGCCCCACTAATTTCCTGCATGGATTCCAGCGATGCTTCTTGAGCCGTCAAGTTTTTCTCATGCATCAGCCGCTCAATATTTTCCACCACCACAATCGCATCATCCACCAATAGCCCGATCGCCAGAACCAGGGCAAACAGGGTAAGCGTATTGATACTCAAGCCCAGGACATATAATACCGCCATGGTCCCCAGCAGAACCACCGGTACAGTAATTGCAGGAATCAGGGTCGCGCGCCAGTTTTGCAAAAACAGGAACATTACCACAATCACCAGCAACACGGCTTCGACCAGGGTTTTCACCACCTCCTTGATGGATTCTTTGACAAATGGCGTATTATCACGTGGATAAACCAGTTTATAGCCTTCAGGAAGCTGCTTCGAAATCTGATCCACTTCAGCTTGAATCAGTGCTGAAGTCGCCAAGGCATTGGCACCTGAAGCCAGCGAAATCCCCATCCCGGCAGAAGAAAAGCCGTTAATGGTGTTCATGGATTGATAATTTTCTGCACCCAGTTCAACCCGGGCGACATCTTTTAAATAGATAAAACTGCCATTACGCGCAGATTTGACAATGATATTTTCAAATTCAGGCACTGTTTTCAAACGTGAGCCAGAAGTGACTTTGGCATTTAAATACTGGTCTTCTACGGTCGGCAAATCCCCCACCGCTCCTGCTGCCACCTGGGTATTTTGTGCTTCCACCGCGGCGCGGATATCACTCGGCATTAAATTGTATTGTTTTAATTTTAAGGGGTTTAACCAGATGCGCATGGCATATTGCGAACCGAACACATCCACTTCGCCAATACCGTCTATACGCGCCAGCTCTTCTTCCAGATGGGTCTGCATATAGTCCGACAGGGCAATGCTGTCACTTTTACCCGAGGCATCATACAGGCCAATGACCATGTGCGTGTCACCCAGTGACTTGAATACATTGACGCCCTGACGTTGTACTTCATCCGGTAAACGGTTCAGCACAGCATTAATCGCATTTTGTACCTGGACTTGCGCCGTATCCGGATCGGTCCCATTTTCGAAACTGATGTTAATGCGGCTACGACCAGAGGAATCGCTACTGGAACTAAAATACAGCAAATGATCAATGCCTTTAATTTGCTGTTCCAGCACCTGGGTGACACTTTCTTCCACCGTTTCTGCTGAGGCACCATTATAGCTGGCACTGACACTAATACGTGGCGGTGCGATATCCGGAAAACGTTCTACCGGTAAATTCAGCGTTGCAAACACACCAAAAGCCATCAAGATGATGGCTAAAACACCGGCAAAAATCGGTCGATGAATAAAAAATCTAGACAGCATATGTCCTGGTCACTTAAATGGTGAGAGATAAAAATTCAACGCAATCATTGAACCCTTAAAATGATAGATTTGATATTGATAATCAATAACAGAAATATAAAAGCCAATCATATTTAACAGAAAAAATCAGACTTTGCCTTAAATAAGGAGAAAATATGGAGATAATTTTTTTATCAAAAGCTTATTTCTTGTAAATTTTACTCCTGCCCCAAATTTTTTACTGTTTTTATTTCATTATTTTAATTGAATTTAGTGAATTAATTTTTAATTAAGCAATGCCGAATATGATTGCCCAAATTATTGTCTGTTTGAGCACCATGAATTCTTATTCCCCCTTTAAAGGCAAGACCGGTGTTAAGCGTGTCTTGAATGCAACCCAGTATTCTCTTGCCGGTTTTAAGTCTGCCTTTAGCCATGAAGCCGCTTTTCGCCAGATCGTCCTGATCAATATAGTCCTTATTCCAGGCAGTTTTTTTCTAAATGTGACCGCGGTTGAACAGGCCCTGATGGTTGCCGTCTGTTTACTGGCTTTGATTGTGGAATTATTGAATTCAGCAATTGAGGCGGTGGTCGACCGTATTTCCCTAGAAAAGCATCCTCTTTCAAAAAATGCCAAAGACATGGGCAGTGCCGCACAGTTTGTCGCGCTTGGCATCATCTTTTTTGTGTGGCTGATTATTTTAATGAAATAAGCATTTTATTGCTTTCATCTTTGCAGCTTTTAAAGCAGCAGCTTTGATCGCGTGTTTTTATATCGCATTCTAGACTTTGAAGCATAAAAAAACCCGGCTTGCGCCGGGTTTTTCGAATCAGTTCAGTGCTTAGTGAGCAGCGAATTGGTTCATTGTGTTTTTAGCATCATCGTGCGCTTTAAGAGCGTTGTCACCAGAGAAGATTTCTTTGTGATCATCACCGATGTCAGAACCCGCCATTGCCTGGTGTTTAACACAAGCGATACCGCCACGGATTTCTTTACGTTGTACGCCAGCAACATAAGCCAACATACCTTCAGAACCGAAGTAACCTTGAGCAAGCTCGTGAGTAGAAAGAGCAGCTGTATGGTAAGTCGGAAGTGTGATCAAGTGGTGGAACACACCTGCTTCACGAGAAGCATCTGCTTGGAATGTACGTACTTTTTCGTCAGCGTCTGCAGCCAATTCAGTGTTGTCGTACTCAGCGCTCATTAATTTAGCGCGGTCGTATGCAGAAACGTCTTTACCTTCAGCAACCCAACGGTCGTAAGCTTGTTGACGGAAGTTTAAAGTCCAGTTGAACGATGGAGAGTTGTTATAAACAAGTTTCGCATTTGGAACAACTTCTTTCACACGGTTAACCATGTGTGCAATTTCTTCTACGTTTGGAGTCGCAGTTTCGATCCAAAGCAGGTCAGCACCGTTTTGAAGGCTGGTTACACAGTCAAGTACAACGCGGTCAATTTGAGTGCCTTCACGGAACTGGTACAAACCAGAAGCTAAACGTTTAGGACGGTGAAGTTTACCATCACGCTTGATCAGGATTTCGTCTTCTTTCGCTTCAGAGATGTCAATTTCTTGAGTGTCTAAGTAGCTGATGTATTGAGAAGCGATGTCGCCTGGCTCTTTAACCACTGGGATTTTTTGAGTCAAGTCAGCGCCTTCAGAGTCAGTACGTGCAACGATGATACCGTCGTCAAGACCCATTTCCAGGAACGCGTAACGTAAAGCGTGGATTTTAGCGATGAAGTCTTCGTGTGGAACAGTTACTTTACCAGCTTGGTGACCACATTGTTTCGCATCAGAAACCTGGTTTTCGATTTGTAGTGCACATGCACCCGCTTCGATCATTTTCTTAGCAAGCAAGTAAGTCGCTTCTTCGTTACCGAAACCAGCGTCGATGTCCGCAATGATTGGCACAACGTGAGTTTCAAAATTGTCGATTTGCGCAGTGATTTCAGCAGCTTTAGCAGTGTCACCAGCGTCTTGTGCTTTTTTAAGTGCACGGAACAAATCGTTTAATTCTTTTGCGTCAGCTTGACGTAAGAAAGTGTAGATTTCTTCGATCAATGCAGGAACAGAAGTTTTTTCGTGCATAGATTGGTCAGGAAGAGGACCGAATTCTGAACGAAGTGCAGCAACCATCCAACCAGAAAGGTAGATATAACGCTTGCTTGTAGTACCGAAGTATTTTTTGTTCGCAATCATTTTTTGTTGCGCAACAAAACCGTGCCAGCAACCTAAAGATTGAGTGTATTTGCTAGAATCGGCATCGTATTCAGCCATATCACGACGCATAATCGCAGCTGTATATTTAGCAATGTCTAAACCAGTTTTGAAACGGTTTTGCATTTGCATACGTGCAGCATCTTCAGGACTGATGTCTGCCCAAGTGTTGCCGAATTTTGCTTTTAATTCGCGGATTGCATCAATCGCTGTTTGGTATGTAGTCATGATATTTTCCTGTAATAATATTAGGATTTCATCAAGCGAAGGCTAAAATCACACTCATATTATTTGTTCAGATTTAGAGCGCTTCGTTAAGATGAACACAGATTAGAGTGAGTTAAAAAATTAATCCAATATTCTCGATTAATTCTCAGTATTTATTTAAAAAATATGTAGATCAAAGTCGTATTATGTTTATGTTTCAAAATATTAAATCATTGTTTTAATTTACTTTATTTAAACCATACAAAATTATTTTTTGCTTACAAATTATTCATTATGCTGTATTTTTCTTCATTAGACTTAAGTCTTGACTGCTACTGAAAAAGCTTGACCCGACATTTTCTCTCTCATTTTCGTACTTTTTTCCCTATATTTTAAAAATGCAGTTGTATTTTATTTGTGCTCATTTTGACTTTTATAGATTAAGGATTCCACTACCTTTACAGCGTTTTGAAACCCCCGCTCAATTCCCGGGACTTATTTAAAACTTGACGCAATCATCATCGCCTCTCCTGGATTCTGGCTATATTCGATCTGTATAAATCTCTCATTTATCTCGTTTCTTTTTTCATCAATATTCCTACACAAGCCTTGTCGCTTATGGCATAATCGAAATAATTTCATGAGTTTATTTTCGGTATTTCTTTTATGAATCTGGAGCGGGTCGATCTCAATCTATTAATATATCTTGATGTACTCCTTCGTGAAAAAAATGTAACGCGTGCGGCAGAACAATTGGGTGTGACCCAGCCTGCCATGAGTAACATTTTGCGTCGTTTACGTAACTTATTTAATGATCCGCTGTTAATTCGTTCTTCGGAAGGAATGACCCCTACAGAACGTGCTCTGGAATTACAACCTCGTATTCGCGATGCCCTTTCTGACCTGTCCATGATTTTAGAACCGCGTACCGAATTCCGTCCTTATACTTCCAATCGCGTTTTTCGCATTATGACCTCGGATTATGCGGAAGCGACTTTAGTCCCGCGTTTGGTCAAAGCATTACGCTCCGAAGCACCCAATGTCGTACTGGACTTTTTAACCCCAAGTGATGTGTCTTATCGTGACATGGAACAAGGAAAAGTCGATCTGGCCATTAACCGTTTCAATGAAATTCCGCAAAGTTTCCATCAGGTGCTGGTTTGGCGAGACAGTTTTTCCTGTTTGCTCAATAGCAAACACCCTGCCGCGGGGAATCTAAACCTTAAAAGTTATTTAGATGCACAACATATCTGGGTTTCTAAAACAGGGATGGGCGTTGGTTTTGGCGTGAACCCGGAAAAACAGGCCGGTTTAGGCTGGATTGATCAGGCTTTAGAGCGTATTGGTCAAAAGCGTAAAATTTCGGTCTTTACCCGTCACTATCAAATGCCGGGGTTATTGGCGGCCAATGTTGACCTCGTTGCGACTTTGCCGACACGCATCGCGCGTTTACAAGCCAAGAATCAAAATTTATTGATGAAAGATCCGCCCTTCTACATTCCTGAGTTCGAATTAAAGATGGCATGGTGTCCATTATTGCATCATCACCCAGCACATCGCTGGTTGCGTCAGCTCATTCTGTATGTGGCCCGTCAGATGATTGAAGAAGAAAATCGTGAATTTTTAATGAATAATTCCCAATTTTCACATTATTAAGCGCAATTTTTCTTAAATTCTTCTTTTTAAGCTTATACTGTATTTAGTCAGGTAGTCATTCCATTACTACCTGACGTGCTTTTATGTTAAAAATATTCATAATAATGATGATCCACAGGTGGATTTGTGAGCCTCTTTCAAAATATCGTCATCATCATCATCCTGATTGCAGGTGCGGGATTCTTATCGCTCACCGAAATTGCCCTGGCGGGTGCACGTAAAGTTAAACTGAAAATACTGGCTGAATCTGGGGATGAGCGTGCTCAGCAAGTCTTGGATTTACAGGAAAATTCGGCAGACTTTTTTGCAGCCTCACAAATCGGTCTAAATGCTGTTGCCATTCTTGGCGGTATTTTAGGTGAAGGAGCTTTCCGTCCTTATTTCCTCGAACTGGTTTCACGTTTCTATACCGGTGCGTGGGCCGAAACGATCGGTTTTGCCTTGTCTTTTACTTTGGTCACGTCATTATTCATTCTGTTTGCAGACTTGATGCCAAAACGTCTGGCCATGATTGCTCCCGAAAAAATTGCCGTGTCTGTAATCAACCCGATTCAAATTTTTATTCGGGTATGTAAACCACTGGCGTGGATGATCAATGCCATTGCCAATCTGTTGTTCCGCCTGTTCAAGGTCAATACCACCCGTGAAGATAATATTACTTTTGATGATATCTCTGCCGTCATGGATGCCGGTGCACAGGCAGGCGTATTGCAGAAACAGGAACATCATTTCATTGAAAACGTATTTGAGCTTGAAGAACGTAATGTGCCTTCAAGTATGACCACACGTGAAAATGTGGTGTTCTTCACCCTTAAAGAATCAGAAGCCAGTATCCGGCAGAAACTTGCTGAATATCCCTACTCCAAGTTTCTGGTGTGTAGTGAAAATATTGATGATGTGA
Organism: Acinetobacter sp. ANC 4216; assembly: GCF_004331195.1. Taxonomy (NCBI): domain Bacteria; kingdom Pseudomonadati; phylum Pseudomonadota; class Gammaproteobacteria; order Moraxellales; family Moraxellaceae; genus Acinetobacter; species Acinetobacter sp. ANC 4216. The sequence goes on from NZ_SJOC01000016.1 coordinate 20,054, forward strand.
TTGGTTACGTCGATGCCAAGGATATTCTGGTGCGTATTCTAAACAACCAGTCCTTACTGCAACTCAATGAAAGTACCATTCGTAATGTATTGACCATCCCGGATACTTTGACTTTATCTGAACTACTGGACCGTTTCCGTTCCACCAAAGAAAAGTTTGCGGTGGTGATTAACGAATATGCTTTGGTGGTTGGCGTGATTACCTTGTCGGACATTATGATTACCGTGATGGGTGACTGGGTAACTCCGATAGAAGCAGAACAGCAGATTATTAAACGTGACAACAATTCCTGGCTGATTGATGGCAGCACGCCAATTGAGGACCTGAAACATGCCCTTGAAATTGATGAAATGCCAGATGAAGAAAATTATGAAACGCTTGCCGGTTTCATGATGTACCGTCTACGCAAGATTCCGCGTCCTGCCGATACCGTGATTTATGGTAACTATAAATTTGAAGTGGTCGATGTAGACCATTTTAAAATTGACCAGCTTCTGGTTACACGACTTTTAAAGGAAATGGAAAATAATCATAATGAAGAATCAGAATAGTCTGATTCTTCTCACTTTTTTAGAAAATAACAATAATCATGGAATAAAAATAATGAATTTTTCGCTGAGTGCCCTGCTTGCCTGTCTGAGTTTCTATTCCGGCCTTTATCTGATTTATTATTTTTTCGCCAGGCAACCACAGCCGCTTCTCCTGATACTTGCAATTGTATTATTGATCTTTGCTTGCTGGATTACACCCTATGGTTATGAACGCCAACGTAAAAGTTATGATCAGACCATGCGTTTAGGCGAATATCTTTGTTATCCTTTGATCACCTGGTGGCGACTTTTTATTTGGCCGATCCGTGCCTTGTTAGCATGGTTCTATCCATAAAAAATCAAGCAATAAAAAAAGCACCCCACGGTGCTTTTGTATGTCCAGTTTTAATATTGCGCAATTAAAGCATCTAAAACTGCTTGATAGTGAATGGCAATGTCATCTTCCAGAATCTTGTAAGCATTGTCGAACTGTACCATTGGCCAGCCTTCTTTCCAGAACGGGAAAATATTATGCAAGTCGTGAGTCACAGTCGCATCTTCACGGGTAATGGCTTGGGCAATCTGCGATAAAACCTGGGCTGTTTCGGCACCATCAATAGCCAAATAATCAATGCCATGGGCTTTTAAAATACGGATACGGTCTTTTTTATAACGAATTTTTTTGCTTTGTGCTTCATTTAAATGAAGTGCCAAAGTCACGGCTTCAACAAACTTGCTTTCAAAACTGGTATTTAACGCAACCAAGGCATTTTTATGTGCTTCTTGGCGACCAGCTTTACCACCATTACGGATCATCTCTTTCGCTTCAGTATTCAGCACATCGTTTTTCATGGACTGTAAAATGTCTAAAATTTCGATATCGCTTAAAGATTCAGGAGATTGATCAGTCATGAACTGTCCTTGGACAAAAATAAGAAAGAACTATTTTCGCATAATTCCTCACTGAATACAGGAATAAAATTAAGCTCCCGATTCGATTCATCATTTAGCAGGTTGAAATGTGATCCTCAGACCAAGCAGATAAACGCAATAGATCTTAGCTGTTATAAATACGCTAAAAATAAACAGAGGCAAAATTCAATATTGCGAAACGCGCTAAAAATTTAATTCATGCTCAATAAGCCAATAAAAATTGAGCTTGGAAATAAAGAAATTCACGTATTTCAGATTTTTCTCTATTAAATACTCTTAAATCCTTTATATTGGCTCTACTTTTTATGTTTCTTTAATTCTTATGATCAGCAATAAACAAACTGCACTTTTTTTAAAACAACTACGGAAACAGTACCCGGCAGCTTTTAAAAGAAATTATTTGTTTTACAGCATGATCAAAACCAAGGGAATTTTAGACGAACTGAAAGAGCTGATTCCCTGGGTTCTGGCTGCGATGATTTTTATCTCGCTTTCGATGAGTCTGGGTCATTTCATTGCTAGCCAATTTCCGCAATTTAATGCTTTTCGTGCCCAAGGCATTGCTGTTTTAGCCATTATGTTGTTGTTTATGCTTTATACGCCCGTGGTCATCAAACAGATCAAACACAGCTCCACGTCTTTGTATCAGCAACTTCGCCATACTCCGGTAAAACTGGCGGTACTGATTGTGCTGCAAACCATCAATATTGCTTATATTGAAAGTACATTTCTACAGATTATTCTGTTTTTCTTTGCCTTGAGTTTTGGTTTTGTTCGTTTTTATAAAGAAAATATGTTCCGTGAAAGTACACAAAACGAGCAATATTTTTATCTGCAAGAAACCCGCCGCATTTGTTTTTGGGCTTATAAGCAGGTATTAAAAATTCAGTTAAAAAGCCTATTCATGAGCAAAAACTCAGCCGCACTTCACTCGCTACAACAACAAGAAAAACAGTTTATCGATTTGCATATACAGCTGATTCATTATGAAAATGAACTATGTAAAACACACAAGCATATAGATGTCGAAACCTATCTGGATAGCTTGATGTAAATGACATACCTTTTAAGGATAAAAACTCATTCAAAGTCGTGTTTTATAGTGATAAGCACATGAATTGATTGAAAAGAAAGCAAATACATGCAAAGGCACTTGCCAAGTTTTATTTCCTCCACTATTATGGCGCACATGCCCGAGTGGTGAAATCGGTAGACACAGGGGATTTAAAATCCCCCGCCCACAAAGCGTGCCAGTTCGAGTCTGGCCTCGGGCACCATTTTAATACTATTTAAAATGGTGCAATAAAAGACCCAGCGATAAGCTGGTTTTTTTATGCCTGAATCACTCAATCATAGTAAACCAATAAAAAAGACAGAATAAAAATGAAACGATTTAAAATGCATTGCCGGCTCTATATCAGCCTGTTTATATTAATGAGCACAACTTTGACTCACGCAATAGAAACTGTTGAAAATTCCCAAACCCAAAAGGTTTATGATTTATTTTCTGGCACCATTGGTGAAAATCAGGGACAACTTGTTTTAAATCATTGTACTTTAGCGAAGTATTCCTACCCCTTGCATTTTAATCATCCGGAAGATGAAAAGCGGATTAGAAGTTTACTGCGACAAGATCCGTTCTTTTGGCTCAATCTAAGCGCAAGAGCGTATAGTGAAAACGAGAAATTTCATTTGATGGTAGATGGGATAACAGAAATTCATATCCAGGCAAGTTGCCATTTAAGCGATCTATTGTCTAATTCAGCTAAACTTTAGATATAAACTAACAAATAGAGAGTGACTTACCACTCTCTATTCGATACCAGTTCTTCCATTTCAATACCCATATAACCGTGATCTTGCACCACCATCATCATGGCTTCAGCAATATAATCGGCTGCGGTGTCATCCAGTGACGAGTCAAGATCTTCAAACTGCGGTTTCATCTTATTAATCAAAACCACTGTTTCGGCAGCATAATGATAAATTTCACCTTCAGATAAATCAGGTTTTTCCACCTTCTTTGCAAACTGTTTTATGGCCTGCTTGACTTCAGCCACAAGAATATCGGGATAATATTCATCATCAAACATCGGGAGAAGTAAATCTTCAAACATACAACACTCAAAAAAGACCTGCATTCAAGCGAGCTTGTATAACACAAAGCAACAAAATTACCAAATGCCACCATAGAAAGGCGATTTAACTCGGTTCTTTTTTATTCAAATTTCTTAAGGGCAATTAAATCGGATTGATGGGCTACCCTATTGACAATGCTGAGTAGAAAACAAAATACACCGCAGCAAATTGTGAGAAAAAAATCATATCAAGCATTTTTAAAATATGAGCCAATTCTCTCTACCCTTAATTGCTTGTTTTCATTACAGCGCTGAATTTTTAGATCTATAGCATTTTAAATAACACTTAAACCCATCCTACCCAAATAAATAAAGCCATGATTTATTTTTTAATTTTATGTAAAGGTTTGGTTGAGTTTTCGATTTATTCGATAGCATGACTAGGACTTAGATAAATTTCACTTTATAAAATAAAAACCTAATTTCTACAGGGAAATGTTATGAAAGCTATTTTAGTTACATTTCTTGGAATCACATTCTCAGCCTGCTCTACAACCTCAACAAAAGATACTCAAAAAAATATGATTTCAGAACCTGAAGTCATAGCCGCACAGCAAGCCTGGTGTAAAGCCTTACTCGATATCAGTGCAAGCTATGATCAATACGGAAAACAGGCAGCAAATGACCTGGCCAGCAAGGTGATTGATGATGCATATTTTTATCAGAATGGTCCTGTTTTATTTAAACCCACATTAACCACAAATCCACACACTTTCAGAACCACAAAAGATGGAGCTTTGTCCTATTTCGTAGGCGGAAATCCCAATTTTCCCAATGACAAAGGTTTCGCACTCGGTGGCTGGCAAAAATGCGAAGTCGATAATGCAGCGATAAATATATCGGCTGACAGTGCAAGTACTTTATCTAAAGTCCACTTTACCAATAAGAATGGTGAAGTGACGACTGTAGATAAAAGCTGGAAATTTGTAAAAGATAATGCAGGTAAATTACGAATAGTGGTTCACCATTCCTCACTTGAGCATCAAGGAAAGTAAGGAAAGTAATGACCACTGCAAGCAAAAAAGCCCGATGCCGGATCGCGCTTTTTTTTAGTTAGATATCCAGATGAGTCATGGCCTGCCATATTTTAATGGCATCACTCATGGCTTTGACATCATGCGCTCGCACCATGCATGCACCCTGTTGAATACTGAATAAATGAGCAGCAACAGAACCCATAGCCCGATTTTGAGCATCTGCCCCCCCCAGTGCTTCACCAATAAAGCGCTTCCGTGAAAGTGCAGATAAAATGGGATACCCCATATCATTTAATTTATAAAACTCATTTAATAATTTTAGGTTTTGCTGAGCATTTTTGGCGAAACCAAAGCCTGGGTCAATCATGATGTTTTCCCGCTTCACCCCTGCCTGTAATGCATCATTAACCCGTTGTTGCAGCTCTGCAATCACCTCAGCCGTCACATCACTATATTGATCTAGATTATTCATCGTGGTCGGCTCACCACGCATATGCATAATAATCACGGGAATATTCAGTTCTGCTGCCGTTTCCAAAGCCTTGGGGCGAGTCAGCGCACGCACATCATTCCAGATATGTGCCCCTGCTTTTACTGCAGCTTTAATCACTTCGGGCGCCGAGGTATCAATTGAAATAATGACCTCATGTTTAGCCAGTTCCTCTACCACCGGTACCACGCGACGGATTTCTTCCTCGATGTCCACTACTGCTGCACCCGGACGTGTAGACTCCCCTCCAATATCAATCACGGTGGCGCCATCCGCAATCATTTCCAGAGCTTTGGCTACCGCCTGATCTTTCGTATTATGCTTTCCACCATCACTAAAAGAATCCGGAGTAACGTTTAGAATTCCTATGACATGCGGCTGAGATAAGTCCAGCTTTAAATGACCAAAAGTCCAGATCTGTGGTCGTAAAGGCTTTAGCTGCATGATTTAAATCCTAATTCACAATAACCTTCATATTGTCTTATGGATAGCTAAATAAAGCAAAGCTCAATCCGGACAAGATCTAGATTTCGAAGTCGTTCTTGCCTGAATATTGCATCAGTTTGGATTGTAGTAGGGCTTTTACATCGACCCATTCACTTTTTAGAATGCTGTACATATAACTATCTCTTAGTGTTACGCCATCCTTGCGCAGCATATGACATCTGATGATTCCATCCCGTTTGGCACCAATACCTTCAATGGCTTTCTGGCTGGCAACATTTAGGTGATCCGTACGCAAACCAATCACCTGAGCATTTAAATGTTCAAAAGCATGTTGTAATAAAAGATATTTACAGACCCGGTTGACGTAAGTGCGTTGATAGCGTTTAGCATACCAGGTATAGCCAATTTCGAAACGCGGAATTTCAGGTTTGATATCATGATAGCTGGTGGTTCCAATAGCACGGCCACAGTTTATATCGATGACCGCAAAAGCCATCCGTTCATCTTTAGCTTGCTGTTCAAATGCTTGTGTAAAATAGTTTCTTAAATTGTGCAAATAAGGTACCGAATTATATAAAACTTCTCCTAAATCACCTTCAGCACATGCTACTTCTAAATCTGCAAAATGTGCCCAAGTTAATGGCTCCAGAACAAGCTGATAAATCCGGGACTCTAAAACAGGTATATTCATTTTTGTTTTTTACTCATTGGTTTTATCCAAACACCATAGCATCCAAGCCCAGGTCATAAAAATAATAAATATAAAAAAACCACCCGAAGGTGGTTTTTTTAAAGATCTTAACTTGCTGGCAATGGTGGAGGTGTTGCAGGACCATCTGTTGGTGTTACATCAATCACCGGATTTTCAGCAACATAAACTTTAGGTGGTTGTGGTTCACGACCTTCCATGATGTCACGGATTTGGTCACGATCAATGGTTTCCCATTCCATCAACGCTTTTACCATTGCATGCGCAATCTCTTTGTTATTTTCCAAAATATTGCGAGCAACTTTATACTGCTCGTCCAGAATCCGGCGAACTTCAGCATCCACCTGTTGCTGGGTTGCTTCAGAAATGGTACGGCTTCCTACATTTCCAAAGAAGCCGTTTTGGTTTTCATCTTCATAAACCATCACGCCCATTTTGTCAGACATACCGTACTTGGTGACCATTGCACGTGCCATTTTGGTTGCACGCTCAAAGTCGTTGGAAGCACCAGTCGACATCTGGTTAATGAACACTTCTTCTGCAATACGACCACCGAATAAAATTGAAATTTCATTCAGCATTTTGTCTTTGTAATGACTAATTGCATCTTGTTCCGGCAACTGCCAGGTTACACCCAATGCCCAACCGCGCGGCATAATGGTCACCTTATGTACAGGGTCCGTACCCGGCAAGATTTCCGCGACAATGGCATGACCTGCTTCATGATAAGCGGTAGCACGACGTTCTTCTTCACGAAGCACCATCGATTTACGTTCAGGACCCATATAGATCTTGTCTTTTGCATCCTCAAAGTCATGCATGTCGACGGTGTTCTTATTACGACGTGCAGCAAATAACGCTGCTTCGTTTACCAGGTTTGCCAATTGTGCACCAGAGAAACCAGGTGTACCACGAGCCAACACTTTCACATCTACACCGGTGTGCGAAGGCAATTTTTTCAAATGTACATTCAGAATCTGTTCACGACCTTTAATGTCTGGCAAACCTACCATGACCTGACGGTCAAAACGGCCTGGACGAAGCAAGGCTTTATCCAGTACATCGGCACGGTTGGTTGCAGCAATGACAATAATACCTTCATTGCCTTCGAAACCATCCATTTCTACCAGCATCTGGTTGAGTGTCTGTTCACGTTCATCATGACCGCCACCCGTACCTGAACCACGGTGACGACCGACCGCATCAATCTCGTCAATAAAGATGATACATGGTGCATGGCGTTTCGCCTGTTCAAACATGTCACGGACACGTGATGCACCGACACCTACAAACATTTCAACAAAGTCAGAACCGGAAATACTAAAAAACGGAACTTTCGCTTCACCCGCAATCGCTTTAGCCAGCAAGGTTTTACCCGTACCTGGAGGACCAACCATCAACACGCCTTTAGGAATACTTGCACCCAGACGTTTAAATTTAGATGGATCTTTCAAGAAATCTACAATTTCAACAACTTCTTGTTTAGCTTCGTCACAGCCAGCAACATCGGTAAATGTCACTTTAATCTGGTCTTCTGACAGCATTTTGGCTTTTGATTTACCAAAACTCATTGGACCACTTTTACCACCTGCACCACCACCCATGTTGCGCATAAAGAACATGAATAACAAAATGATCAAAAGTACAGGGAAGCTAGCGATAAGAAGTTGCATCAACAAACCTTGACGTTGCGGTGCAGTCCCTTCTACAACAACATTATGTTTAATGAGGTTTGGCATCAATTCCGGGTCTTGAACCGCAGGACGAATGCTTTCAAACTCTGAACCGTTTGTTTTTTCACCCCGAATTCTTTCGCCATCAATGGTGACTTGCTTAATTTGACCAGCATTCACCGCTGAAACAAACTCTGAATAATTCATTGCTGTCGGTTGATTGCGGTCACTGATGTTACTGAAAATCAGAATCAGTACACCCAGTATAACCAGCCACAATACGGCATTCTTGAAGAGATCGCTCAAAGCTTTATTCCCATATCAATCTAATTTGATCATGCCCACAAATGGGTGACCTTAATTTAAGCTGAAGATCAGCTTTGCAATATTTTAAAAATGTACAAAATGCACAATTTTTAACGTCTTGGCAAGTAAACTTTATCTAGAAGCCTTCTTACGACCTTGCCCGATTAAAAATACTTCTTTAGAACGGGCACGTGAAGCAGCAGGTTTTGCTGTCTTCAATACATCGAAGTTATCTACAACCTGTTTACGGAATTCGTCAAATCCGGTGCCTTGGAAAACCTTGACTACAAATTGGCCTTTAGGTCCTAAAACCTTGTTGGCAAAATCTAGAGCCAGTTCACACAAGTAAATTTGGCGAGGTTGATCTACAGCCTTATTACCTGATGTATTGGGGGCCATATCCGAAATTACAACGTCTACAGTCCGTCCGTTTAAAATATTTAACAATTTTTCAAAAACTTCTTCCTCACGGAAGTCGCCTTGCAGGAAGGTTACATCTGGCAATGCATCCATAGGTAAAATATCGGAGGCAATCAATAGGCCTTTATCGCCGACCAGTTTACCTGCAATCTGCGACCAGCTGCCGGGTGCTGCGCCCAGGTCAACGACGGTCATGCCCGGTTTAATAATTTTGTATTTTTCTTGAATTTCAAGAAGCTTATAAGCCGCACGCGCACGATAACCTTCCTTTTGGGCTTTCTTTACAAAAGGATCATCCAAATGCTCGCGCATCCACTCTCGACTACTTTTTGACAACTTCTGGTTGGTAATGCGTGTCGCCATAACTCTCTAAATAATAAAAAACTTCTAATATGTGATTGTACGTGAAAAACATATCCCTTGCAGTATACATCTGTATCTAAATCCGATCTTTGAAAGGTTTTTTTCAATAATTGAAATCGATTATTTCAACAGAATATAAAGCGTTTAAACTTGGCATTTGTTATACTAAGCCGTTTTTAAAATTAGGTTATCTTTATGGCGGCTTTATCTATTCAGGAACGTAAACGTTTACGTCAAATCGGACATGCATTAAACCCGGTGGTTATGCTGGGCGATAAAGGTTTGACTGAAGCTGTAGTTGAAGAACTAAACCGCGCTTTAAACGATCACGAATTGATTAAAGTGAAAATCGTGGCTGAAGATCGTGAAGAACGCGCCTCTTTAATCGAAGAGCTTTCAGCTCAAACTGGTGCTGAAGTTGTTCAAAAAATTGGTAAAATTGCGCTGATTTATAAAAAAGCGGCAAAACAGAATGCCAAATTATCCAACCTGGTTCGTCACGCTCATTTATCCAACTAAGCAGATTTCATGGCAAGTTACGAACTTAGCGCCTTTGATCGTCGCTTTCAATCGATCTCCCTGGTTGCTGCGATTGAACAACAAAGCCCTTATACCTTGAATATTGGCTACTGGTTACGCGACCCCAATCAGCTTATGCAATGGCCTGAACTGGTTCCAGATTATCCGCGTCAGGATTTTTTATGGGAACACACCTGTTTTGAAGTTTTTATAGGTGTGCAGGGAGAGGATTTCTATCGTGAAATCAACCTCTCTCCTTCCCAGGCTTGGCAGGCCTATCAGTTTGAAGAATATCGCTATCCGGAAGATATGCCCCCTCAAGCCGCAGATGATATTGAACTCAACCAGCTCAAACGCACCCATTATGGTTTAAATGTGAGCTTGGACTTAACCGAGTTCATGTTAAAGCACAAATTACAATGGTCAGATTTGTTCCTAGGCTTAACTGCTGTACTTAAAACTTCGCAAGGCGAGCAATATTATGCAATGCAACACAGCAGTCCAAATGCAGACTTTCACAACAAGCGGGATTGGCTGCATCGGTTCTAAGGCATAGCAGCAATATTGAAGCAATAAAAAAGTGAGGCAATGTACCTCACTTTTTTATGTTTTCAAGGTGTCGTTTAGGAAAACTGGCATAGCCCCCTTCCTCGCCCCTAGATCAGCAGATTTGTCTAGCTCTCTATCAGCTTTTTAAAGTAGGTTCATCTTCAGACTTCACTGAGACCTTTTTCCACACATCTAAAGTATGCTCTTTAGAACGTTTTAAGGTTTCAGTCAGATGATCTTTATGTTTTACTGAAATTAGGCTGACATCTTCTTTTAACTCCTTACCCATTTTCGATAAGTCTTCAATGACCGCCGTCAATTCAGCTTTTACGAATTCTTTCAGCTCTGCCAAATCTTTCGGTGAAAAACTCAATTGCTTTTTAATGGCTTCAATACGCTGAAAAAGGTCCTGTTTTAAACTTTGAATCTGCTCCTGAACATTTGCCTGTACCTCCTTCGCTTCAGTTTTTACGTTTTCAGTCGATTCAGTCACTGCTTCTTTCACTTTCTGCTGTGCCTCTTTAGACGCGAGTTCCAATTTGTCCGCACCTTCTGCAACTACCTCTTTTAATGTGGTTTTTGCTTTTACCGGCTTTTGTTCTACTGTCATGATCTTTTTCCTAATAGTTATTACATGAGAAACCTAGCGTATTCGGTTTTGATAAAATTTAAGTTTTGATTTGTCAGACAATTCTAATTTGCTTACATTTTATATACACAGATGCTCATACAGAGTTCTCAGCAAAAGACAAGGCATTTATCTTACATATTCCTAGTAAATTAAATGGACTTTAAAAGGCTTTCTGCGTATAATGCCGTGTTAAGTTCAAGCGAGCAGACAGAGGGAGGGTAGGTTTTATAATAACCTTCCTTTTTTTTCGTCTACTCGCTTTTTTACAGCCTAAATTTCAGGAGCTTTGGTTTGAGCACCCCAGCAATTTTAGCCCTTGCCGATGGTACTATTTTTAAAGGTACTTCAATTGGCGCATCGGGTAGTACGACTGGTGAAGTCGTTTTCAACACTGCCATGACTGGCTATCAAGAAATTTTGACTGACCCGAGTTATGCACAGCAACTTGTCACCCTCACTTACCCACATATTGGCAATACAGGTTGTAACGAAGAAGACGCTGAGTCAGGTCGAATTCATAAAGTATGGGCCAACGGATTGATCATTCGTGACCTGCCTTTATTGCATAGCAACTTCCGTGCTGAGCAATCACTTGGTGATTATCTTAAACAACACAACGTTGTGGCTATCGCAGACATTGATACTCGTAAACTAACGCGTATTCTGCGATCTAAAGGTGCACAAAACGGTTGTATCCTTGCTGGCGAAAACGCTACAGAGGAAGACGCTTTAGCTAAAGCCCGTGCTTTTGGCGGTTTAAATGGTTTAGACCTTGCTAAAGAATGCTGCGACCCTGAAGGTTTTGAATGGACAGAAGGCTCTTGGACTCTAGGCAAAGGGTTCTCTCAACCTGAACTTAAATTCCATGTTGTTGCATACGATTACGGTGTCAAAACCAACATCTTACGTATGCTTGCAGACCGCGGTTGTAAACTGACTGTTGTTCCTGCACAAACTCCTGCTGCTGACGTGTTAGCGTTGAATCCAGATGGCGTGTTCTTATCAAACGGCCCTGGCGATCCAGCTGCATGTGACTATGCAATTGAAGCTGTAAAAACAATTGTAGAAACGACTGAAATTCCAGTATTTGGTATTTGTTTAGGTCACCAGATTCTTGCACTTGCCTCAGGTGCAAAAACTGTGAAAATGCCTCACGGTCACCACGGTGCCAACCATCCTGTACAAAATCTTGAAGATGGTACAGTGATGATTACTTCTCAAAACCACGGCTTCGCAGTAGATACAGATACGCTACCGGCTAACTTGAAAGCAACGCACAAATCACTGTTCGACCAAACCTTGCAAGGTATGCATCGCACAGACAAACCTGCGTTCAGCTTCCAGGGTCACCCTGAAGCAAGCCCTGGTCCACATGACTGCGCACCATTGTTCGATCATTTCATCGAACTTATCGAAGCATCTAAGAAGTAATTAAGGAAGCATCATGGCTAAACGTACAGACATTAAAAGCATCTTAATTATCGGTGCAGGTCCGATTGTGATCGGTCAGGCATGTGAGTTTGACTACTCAGGTGCTCAAGCGTGTAAAGCGCTTCGTGAAGAAGGCTACCGTGTTATTTTGGTCAACTCTAACCCAGCGACCATCATGACTGACCCTGCTATGGCAGATGCGACTTACATCGAGCCAATCACCTGGCAAACTGTTGCAGCCATCATTGAGAAAGAACGCCCAGATGCAGTTCTTCCAACCATGGGCGGTCAAACTGCATTGAACTGTGCCCTTGCCCTAGACGAGCACGGCATTTTAGAAAAATACAATGTTGAATTGATCGGTGCGACCAAAGAAGCGATCGAAAAAGCTGAAGACCGTAAACTCTTCGACCAGGCAATGCGTAAAATTGGTCTTGAATGTCCAAAAGCTGACGTTGCTGAATCAATGGAACACGCGCTTGAAATTCAAGCACGTTTCGGCTTCCCAGTGATTATCCGTCCGTCATTCACTATGGGTGGTTCAGGCGGCGGTATCGCGTACAACCGCGAGGAATTCATTGAAATCTGTGAACGCGGTTTCGACCTTTCTCCAACCAAACAATTATTGATCGATGAATCTTTAATTGGTTGGAAAGAATACGAGATGGAAGTTGTTCGTGACAAAAACGACAACTGTATTATTGTATGTACCATTGAAAATTTTGACCCAATGGGCGTGCATACAGGTGACTCAATCACTGTTGCGCCTGCACAAACATTGACGGATAAAGAATTCCAGTTACTTCGTAATGCTTCTTTAGCTGTTTTACGTGAAATTGGTGTAGAAACTGGCGGTTCAAACGTTCAGTTCGGTATTAACCCGAAAGACGGCCGTATGGTTGTGATTGAGATGAACCCGCGTGTTTCTCGTTCATCTGCATTGGCATCAAAAGCAACTGGTTTCCCGATTGCGAAAATCGCTGCGAAACTGGCTGTGGGTTATACCCTTGATGAGTTGAAAAACGACATCACTGGCGGTACAACTCCAGCATCATTCGAACCTGCAATTGACTACGTTGTAACGAAGATTCCTCGTTTTAACTTTGAGAAGTTCCCTCAAGCTGACGCTACACTTACAACTCAGATGAAATCTGTAGGTGAAGTAATGGCGATTGGCCGTAACTTCCAGGAGTCTGTATCTAAAGCACTTCGTGGTCTTGAAGTGGGTGCAACTGGCTTTGATGAAAAAATCGAAGTCGGCACTGAAGGCGCGCGTGAGAAGATTCTTCAAGAACTTCGCGTTCCAGGTCCAGAGCGTATCTGGTATGTGGCTGACGCATTCCGTCACGGTTTCTCTTTAGAAGATGTATTCCAGGCGACCAAAATCGACCGTTGGTTCTTGATTCAAATCGAAGACATCATCAAAACTGAAAACCAAATCAAAACTTTAGGTTTTGGTGACTTGAATGCGGACAATATCCGTTCATTCAAACGCAAAGGTTTATCTGACCTTCGCATTGCGAACCTGATGGGCATTTCGCAAAAGCAATTCCGTAAACACCGTTGGAACCTGGGCGTAACCCCAGTGTACAAACGTGTAGATACATGCGCTGCAGAATTCGAATCTGATACAGCTTACATGTATTCAACTTACGATGAAGAGTGTGAAGCGAATCCGTCTACTAAAGACAAGATTATGGTGATCGGTGGCGGTCCTAACCGTATTGGTCAAGGTATCGAATTCGATTACTGCTGTGTACACGCGGCCCTTGCAATGCGTGAAGACGGTTATGAAACCATCATGGTGAACTGTAACCCTGAAACTGTTTCGACTGACTATGACACTTCAGATCGTTTGTACTTCGAACCGATTACGCTTGAAGATGTACTTGAAATCGTACGTATCGAGAAGCCTAAAGGCATTATCGTACAATACGGTGGTCAAACTCCGCTGAAACTGGCTCGTGCTTTGGAAGAAGCGGGTGCGCCAATTATCGGTACATCGCCTGACGCAATTGACCGTGCAGAAGACCGTGAACGTTTCCAACAAATGATTCAACGTCTGCAACTTCGTCAACCAAACAACAGCATCGTAAAATCTGCTGAAGAAGGTATGGCTGAAGCAGCGAAAGTTGGCTATCCGCTTGTAGTACGTCCTTCTTACGTGCTTGGCGGTCGTGCGATGGAAATCGTTTACAACGACGAAGAATTGAAACGCTACTTACGTGATGCGGTTCAGGCATCGAACGAAGCGCCTGTACTTCTTGACCGCTTCCTGGATGATGCCATCGAAGTTGACGTGGACTGCGTATCTGACGGTAAAGACGTTGTGATTGGCGGTATCATGCAGCACATTGAACAAGCCGGCATTCACTCTGGTGACTCAGCATGTTCGATTCCTCCGTATTCGTTATCTGATGAAATTCAAGATGAAATGCGTCGTCAAACCATTGCAATGGCAAAAGAACTTGGCGTTGTAGGTTTAATGAACGTACAGTTTGCGGTTAAAGGTACTGACGTATACATCCTGGAAGTGAACCCACGTGCATCACGTACAGTTCCATTCGTTTCCAAGTGTATCGGTGAATCTTTAGCGAAAGTTGCTGCACGTTGTATGGCAGGCCAATCTCTAGAATCGCAAGGTTTCACTTCAGAGATTATTCCTGAACACTTCTCTGTAAAAGAAGCAGTGTTCCCATTCAACAAATTCCCTGGTGTTGATCCAATCCTTGGGCCTGAGATGAAATCTACAGGTGAAGTGATGGGTGTTGGTAAAACATTCGGCGAAGCATTCTACAAAGCTGTACTTGGCGCGAATGAACGCTTACCTGGCCTTCCAACCGAAGGTGAAGTGAAGCATGCATTCATCTCTGTTCGTGACTCTGACAAGCCTCGCGCTGCAGGTATTGCGAAGCAGTTAGCTGGTTTCGGCTTCAAGATTCTTGCAACTGGCGGCACGTATGACGTGATTAAAGCAGCAGGTATTGAATGTGAACGTGTGAATAAAGTAACTGAAGGCCGTCCAAATATTGTTGACCGCTTGAAAAATGGCGAGATTCACCTCATTATCAATACAACTGAAGGCAAACAAGCTCAGCAGGATTCATTCTCGATCCGCCGCTCTGCGCTTCAAGGTAAGGTGTATCACACAACAACTTTGAATGGTGCAGATGCTGTATGCCAAGCTTTAGCAATTAAATTGCCGATGGATGTTTACCGCTTGCAAGACCTTACCAAAGGTTAATTAAGTTACCGAGAAGTCCCGTCACCTCTCGGTGGCGGGCTTTTTTTCATTTTATAAACCTGTATTTTTTAAATACCAATTTATGAGGGACAACAATGCAACGTTATCCTATGACTCCTGAAGGCAAGATTGCCTTAGAGAAAGAATTACATCAATTAAAAAGTATTGATCGTCCGCGTATTACTGCCGCAATTGCGGAAGCACGCGAACATGGGGATTTGAAAGAAAACGCGGAATACCACGCAGCGCGGGAACAGCAAGGTTTTTGTGAAGGTCGCATTCAAGACATTGAAGGTAAACTCGGTGCTTGCCAGGTAATTGATGTAAAAACACTTGAGCAAAATGGTCGTGTGGTTTTTGGGGTAACCGTAACGATTGAAAATATCGACACTGAAGAACAGAAGACCTATAAAATTGTTGGCGATGACGAAGCCGACTTTAAGATCAACAAGATTTCAGTGAACTCTCCGATCGCACGTGGCCTGTTGGGTAAAAACGAAGGCGACGAAGTGAAAATCGTAACACCGCAAGGCGAAGTTGAATACGAAATTGTGAAAGTTGAATACATCTAAGTTTTAAATAGATATTTCAGGCTGTAAGACCCCTCGGTTGAGGGGTTTTTTATACCTAGACAATTGATTATCAATACCCCCTGCTCTATCCTTCTTTTAAGAATCCGGATGCAAAGAGTTGGAAGGCATGTAATGCTTCTGGCAATACCTGCTCAGGATGCTCGCTAGAAGCCACCCAAAGTGCTGCATTCATGGCTGCCCCATTTAAAAATACGGCTGCCGCTTCAGAATGCACTGCTTTAATTCGGTCTGCTGCCAATAACTGTTCTACGCATTCACGGGTAGACTGCAAGCATTTGTTTTGACTTGGCCAATGTGCAGGATCACCTAGTACTGCAGGCCCGTCGCGTAATACAATCCGCTGAAACTCAGGATTCAAGGCATTTTCAATATAGGTTTGCCCTTCAAGCATCAACCCTTCCCAAAGATCTTCAGGTTGCTCCAGATGCTGCTGGGCAGATGAAGCCATTTCTGAATCAATTTGATCGACCACAGCAGCAAACAAGCCGCGTTTATCTCCAAAATGATGGTACAGCGCACCACGGGTCAGCCCTGCTTCTGCCGTGAGTTTATCCATTGAGGTGTCTGCATAGCCATATTCAGCAAAGGCACGGCGCGCGACTTCTATGAGTTTTTTGCGGGTTGCCGCCATTTTTTGTTCACGAACAGACATTGTTTTGATTACCTCATCATCACAAAAATTTTAATTGACATACGATTCGTATGTCAATTATGTTTACATACGAGGCGTATGTGAAAAGCAAAGCTGCTTTTAACTCTACTTTTAAACCAGATATTGAATGAGAATAAACATGACTAGAACTGCAATATTTCCCCAAGACCGCCATGCCCTGTATGAACAGCATGGTTACTCTGCTGCCATTAAATCGGAAAATTTACTCTTTGTATCAGGTCAGGTCGGTAGCCGTGAGGATGGCAGTCCTGAACCTGACTTTGAGAAACAGGTAAAATTGGCATTTCAGAATCTTAACCATACACTCGCTGCGGCAGGCTGTACTTTCGATGATATTGTCGATGTCACCACCTTTCATACCAACCCTGAACAGCAATTTGAAACCATTATGAAAGTTAAAAATCAGGTGTTTACGCAAAAGCCTTATCCAAACTGGACAGCAATTGGTGTAAATTGGCTTGCAGGTTTTGATTTTGAAATTAAAGTCATTGCGCGTATTCCAGGCCTTCCTGCGAACACTTCAGTCTAGCAATTTATTTTTTGATAGGGATGAAGGACGCACGACATCAGCTCAATTGGTTATAATGGCTTTTCCCTTTAAGTTGTACTTTTTATGTCTGAAAAGTTAATTAATTCCCCTGTGAATCACTGGTGTGAATTCGAATTCATCTCGAAAACGGTGAAGAATCCAAATATTCATATCAAGGGCAATTACAGCTATTACTCAGCTTATTGGGATCAGGGTTTTGAGCGCTGTGTGGTGCGTTACCTGCATGACAAGCCAGCTACACCTGAGAAGCCAATTGATCAGCTTTATATCGGCAATTTTGTCTGTTTTGGTGCCGAGTGCGTGATTATGATGGGTGGCAACCAATTACACCGTACCGACTGGATTTCAGCTTTTCCGTTTGATACCCGTAGTTTTGTGCCTGCGGGTGATACCGTGATTGGTGATGGCTGTTGGATTGGCTCACGCGCCATGATTATGCAGGGCGTTAAGCTGGGTGAAGGGGCTGTGGTGGCGACAGGTGCAGTGGTCACAAAAGACGTGCCGCCTTATGCCGTAGTCGGTGGTGTGCCTGCAAAAATTATTAAATACCGCTTTTCCGAAGCTGATATAGAAAAACTGCTTTCACTTAAACTCTATGATTTAGATGAAAAGCAGTTTTTAAAGATGCGTGAGCAGTTGCAGACTGAGGATATTGACTTATTAAGAGCATTTTTGAAAAATCAAATTCCTCCGAATATATAGTTCTTCCAACCACTATGAAAATCTTTATTATCAGTTGGTCTAAGGTTTCGGACTGATACAACGCTAAACCTTTTCTGTGAGTTAACCAACTGCTCATAATATTCAACTAATTGAATAAAAATTAAGATTCCAAGTTCGTCTTGAAAGAAATTTGCTTTTCTCATTAATACTGTAAGAGGACTATCAGCTCTATAATTTTCTCCATGGTATTTTTCAAAATCACCTTTGTGCAATTCAACATAATTATTCATTTGCTCTAATAAAATTTTAAGTAACTCCAAAGAAGTATTACTTTTTAAGAGAAATGCAGGATTTAATAAAAACATTATTAATAGCTGATTTTTATTACTATCAAAACTAGTCGAATAGAGTAATGCAAACTGACTTGCTAACTTCAAAATTGCTCTCTTTGATAATTTTTTTTCTTTCACATAGAAGTCTATAAGTTCTATGCAACCATTAAGATCTTGATCGTTTAAATCTATTCCTAAATTTTTAAATGTACTATGTATATTTATTTTAAAATGATCCATTAAGCCAGGAGCTAATGAATTTAATCCCACTGTAAAATCAATAAACTTATCTAAATACTCTTCACCAATCTTTTCATCATACCCATAGTTATGACATACGACTTTTGAAAATTGAGCCTTATCCATAACTAAAACAAATACAATCTTAGGAATATCAAAGAAATGTTTAATTCTTTCAATTAAACGAATCGCAAAGTCAGGACGACAACGGTCAAGTTCATCGATTATAAAAACTAAAGGTTTTTCTAATTGAGCAGCAAGTTCGGCTAGTTCTTTTTTAAAATCTTGAATTGTTTGCTTTTCTATATGATGATTTTCAATTTTCTTTTCTATTTGTTCTTTTACTTTAACTGATATTTCATCACTGACTGTATCGAAAACTTCTTTCCCCTCTTTATATACTTCTTGCCAAGCTTCTCCTACCCCACCAAGCCCGATCCAATGCAGTCCCGCTTTGGCAGCTATCACTGGCAGAATTGCAGCTAATGAAATTAAAACTGATGCAGTCTTTGAATTAAAGTCATTAACCTCTTCAATACCAATTTCATCAGAATCCTTAAAAGCTTGGCTAATCTCTGCTGCAATTGTTAAAAAAGGATCATCCAAATAATCATTCGCAAAAGCATCCAAATAAATCACATTATGATTTATATCATCTAAATGTTTAGCCCAATGCCGAACAAACCACGTTTTCCCTTCACCCCACCGTGCATCTAAAGCCAATACAGCTCCGCATTGCAACCGATCTACATAGTTTGTGAGTTGAATACCAAGACGTTTTCTATCCCAAAGATCACCTTCCCAAGCTTCAAAGTCATTTTCAAAATTATCACGTTGCCAATTTAACTGATCTGTTTCATTCATTTTTTAATTCATTATTAATAAGTTACTACACTTATAATAGGACAATTTTAAAGAACTGTTCATATCTATTTTTACATATAGTTGCAAATAAAAAATCTGCTTACAATTTCCTCAGACTTTAGTTTTAAGCCCGCTAGTTTTTAAACAAAATCATGATAGATTAAATTATAAAATTGTTTTTGGGATTAAATTATCCCTATGAAATTACTGGGTTTTATTTTAATAGAAATACAGCTAGTATCAAATTTCAAACGTTTTTATTGAACAAAAAATCATAGTCTTGATGTGATACGTTTTAGTAAGGATTATAAGGAGAAATACACATGTCTTATCAAAATATTTTAGTACCAGTTGACGGTTCAGAAACAGCTTATGCAGCAGTAGCTAAAGCAGCTGAGTTTGCAAAAGCATTTGGCAGCAAAATCACCGTAGTTCAAGTTTTGGCACTTGACCCCTATATTGCAGCAGAATACATTTCTGCCAATCAAACCAACGACTTGATTGAACGTGCACGTAATGCAGTTGTTGAGTCTCTTGCTGCAACAAAGGCAAAATTCAACGAACAAGGCCTTGAAGTTGAAACTAAACTTCTTGAAGGACAAGTCATTCATCGTGAAATTGTGAGAGCTGCTGAAGACAGCCATGCCGATTTAATCATTATTGGTTCACATGGCCGTACAGGTCTGAAAAAACTGTTCCTGGGTAGCGTGGCTCAGAGTGTACTCGGAGAATCACATATTCCAGTACTGATTGTCCGCGAATAATATCCTATTGTATTTCCCATCTTTATCTAAACTAAAGGTGGGAAAATTTGATTCCCATAATGCTCATCTTTTATAAACTGTTGTTCCACTGATATTGTTTTAGATTAATTTTATCTCCAATCACCATTACCCCCTCTGCCAGTAATTTTACGCGCTGGATATTTTCACCCTGATCATCCAGTTTACTTAGGCTAATTTTTCCTTGAGAATTGATGACCCTATGCCAGGGAATTTCCGCCTCTGAATCGAGATGCTTTAATACATAACCCACTAAACGTGCATGTTTGGGCAAGCCCGCCATCTTGGCAATTTGCCCGTATGAAGCCACTTTCCCATATGGAATTAAGGCAACCACTTGTAGAATTTGGCGCGCTAACTCATCCGTAGAACGACTTGAATATTCTGGCATATCAGGTCCTTAAATCATCCCATTGAAACTTTCGAGCTATAAAAAAAGCCCGTTATGAGCTTCTTTTATCTGTGTTTTAGGCTTAGAAATTATCCGGACTTTCCAAACGCTTCACGACCTGTACTTTCTCAGGATTATGCATTACCGCCACACCATCTTCGGCTTTTTCATCAATTAAGGCATCCGGGTTATATACGGTAATGGTTTCATTGCCGTTGGCATCTTCACCGACAATATACTGAAAACCTTTGCGGTTCATTTTATGGCACATGCGTTGATACCACCCTTTAAACCCTGCAGTTTCTTCATTCGGGTTGTAATAAAAGGCATTCATGACCGCAGGTAAACCCAGTCCGCAAACTACGCCGGAAAGTAAAACGGCAATAAAGGTATAGCCCACCAGAATACTGCTGTACTCACTGAGTTCAGGAATATTCGCGACTGCCAGAATCAAGGCAAGCGAGATTCCGCCACGTACCCCGCCCCAAGATAAAATGGCCAGACTTCCGTTATAGCTTTTATTTCGAAAACTAGGGAAAAAGGCAAATGACAGGTAATTTGCGGCAAAACGTGAAGCATGAAGAATAAAGAATGCCACAATACCGCCTAGAATCAGGCTGATGCTTAAATCCAGAATAAACAGTTCCAGGCCAATCAAGGTGAACAAGAAGGAATTGATAATTCCTTCAACGGTATGCCAGAAATGGTTGACCTCACGAATTTCACGTTCCTGTAGAATTTCCTTCCACTTATTCCCCACCACCAATCCGCCAATCACACAGGCAATGGGTGCAGAGGCATGGGCAAATAAAGCCACCAAATATGAACCACAGGCCAGCAATGCCGTGGTTAAAATCAAAGATTCCATTTCGTGTTTGCCACGAAGCAATCTTAAAATGCCCAGACCAAAGCCCCATCCAATAATCACGGCAACCACAATCTCGTAAAGCAAGGTTTGCAAAGTCCCTATAATGGTAAAATGTTCACCCTGCAATACATACAATAATGTCATGAATAAGGCGATACACATGGCATCATTAAACAGCGACTCCCCTTCCAGCTTGACCATCAGGTGATGCGGTGCACGTACCGAACTGAGAACGCCTTTAATCCCGATCGGGTCCGTAGCCCCCAGTGCAGCACCTAACAGTAAAAGTACCAGTAAATCAACATGCTTGCCGGTCAGGAATTGATAGCCATATAAAGTGACACCAAAAAAGACCGCACAAAGCACCAGTGCAATACTGGCCAAGATACTGATCGGCTTCCAGTGGCTTTTTAAATCGGACACTTTAAATTTTAAAGCGGAAGAGGTCAGAATAAAACAGATTACGCCATTAATTAAAAAGTCATAAAAATCAATATGACGGACCGCTTCTTCAATATTATGAATATTAATGGTAATAAACTGGTTACCATTGAGCAGGCTGGCCCCCCACTGCAAAATAAAAACGAAAATTGCCGAAACAATCGGTACACCAATCGCCTGCGGGAAACCTAAAATACGCTTATTAAAAATAGTTGTTGCAATTGAAAGCGCAAAAATAACTGTAAAGACTTGAAGAAAAAAGAAATTTCCCATTAAAGTTCCAATTTGAGCTATTCATTGGAATAAAGCGAATGCGTCCGACCGTTTCCAAGTAAATATTTAATTCAATAACATTTATTCACCGAATGAGTTTAACCATTTTTTCAGTGCTCTACAAAATAGTTAAGTTTTTTTACATATTTTTAGCAATGATTTAACATAGTCCAAGATCGGTCTATTTCGCATCCCTCGTTTCTTTTATTTTTCTCCCTATTCAGTTGAATTCAAGCATGTATCAAACAGTTAAAACCATATTTCGGCTTTTTTTTGCAGGGATCATTTTTCTGATTACCTTGGCTTTATTTTTAAGTGTTTTTTCAAAAAGCCAGGAAATTCTGCAAGCCGATCAAGCTTTTCAGCAAGCCAGGCAGATTTCACTCACCTCCACACCTGACAAACAACTGGTTCTGGTTTCCAATAACCAACGCCCGGATCAGGCTATTTATATTGTGATTGCCCAGAATGGTTATATTGCCAAGTTAAACTGCCAGCATTATCTGCAAGATATTTGTACCGATGCATATAACCAGTCCCATACCCGACAAATCCGGCAATTAGACCTATTAAAAATTGGTCAACAACATTATATCCAGCAAGTCAGTTATCAAGATAGCCTGACCCGGAAGCAGCAGCAGTGGTCTTATTCCAAACCGCAAATTCAGCAATTTTATCAGGCTGACATTTCAGATTTAAAATACCACCTGTTTAGCATGACCCTGTTTGCATTGGCAGCCCTGTATGTATCGATTCGAATTATCCGAAACTTTAAAAAATTTATGCATGGTTAACAAAAAAAGAGGATTTAATATCCTCTTTTTTAATACTTCATTTCCATTTAAATGGCTTGATTGAAAGTATCACAATCGTTGATATTCCCTGATTTCAAACCGGTTTCAAACCATTTCATGCGCTGCTGGCTGCTGCCATGGGTAAAGCTATCGGGTACTACCTGTCCGGTCGCACGTTTCTGTAAATAGTCATCACCAATTTTATGCGCTGCATCCATGGCTTCTTCAATATCGCCCTGCTCCAGGAACTGGGTTCGTTGCTGGTTGTGATGCGCCCAAATCCCGGCAAAACAGTCTGCCTGTAATTCCTGACGCACGGAAAGCTGATTGCCTTGCACTTCGCTCGACTGGACACGGGCTTTTTGCACTTGGGCTGAAATACCCAGTAGCGTCTGTAAATGATGGCCTACTTCATGTGCCACCACATAGGCCTGGGCAAAATCACCTGCCTGATCCTGGCGGGACAATTCTGTGCTGTTTTGCTCACCGGATATGCCCATCTGCTGACGCATATCCTTAAAGAAAGCTGTATCGATATACACTTTCTGGTCGGAAGGACAATAGAAAGGTCCCATGGCAGATTGTGCGGTACCGCAGCCCGAATCCACGATGCCATTAAACATCACCAGTTTGGGTGCGACATACTGCGCATTAAGCTGCTGCTGAAACACTTGCGACCAGGTATCTTCGGTATCCGCCAATACGGTACCGACAAAATCCATGGCTTCCTGCTGTTCCGAGGTTGGATTCTCCAGACCTCTGGTTTCAGCCGGCTGTGATTGTGATGTCACCTGCTTGGTGGCCTGATAAGCCTGTTGAGGATCGACTCCAAAAAACTTCCAGGCCACAAAAGCCACCACCAGTCCTAAAATACTGATACCACCTGCTTTAGCTCCGGCTCCACCACGACGGTCTTCCACATTGGTACTGATACGACGTCCTTTCCAGCGCATAGTGAGATTCCTTATAGTTTGCTTTCAGCTTATCTAGCAGGCCTTGGGATTATGCCTGTTTTGATTTTGGCTTAATCTTTTGAATGATTGCAATCACAATGAACACCAATAAGCCGGCGACAAAACCAATCGCCAGATTAATTAAAGTCGGAGTCACTGCACCAATAATATTGCCCATTGCAGGAAGGTGTTGTACATAATCGACAGAATCTTCGGTGAAATGATGAAACCATGGAATGGTATGGGCAATAATCCCGCCACCCACCAGGAACATGGCAATGGTTCCGACAATGGTCAAAGTTTTCATCAGCTTGGGAGCAAAAGCCAGCAAACCGCGTCCAACACTTTGTTTGAAACTCGATGCCTGGTCGGTGAGGTACAATCCCAGATCATCAATTTTGACAATCATGGCAACAAAACCATACACCCCAACCGTCATTAAAATTGCAATGGTGGAAAGCACCATGACTTTGGTACCAAAAGCGGCCGTCGCCACTGTACCCAGTGAAATGACCACAATTTCAGCCGACAAAATAAAATCGGTACGGATCGCCCCTTTGATTTTTTCTTTCTCGAACTTGGCCAAATCGCTTTCAATGGCATTGAATTCAGCTTCAGCCGCTTCCTGAGTCGTGGCTTTTTTATGCTGCAAACTGTGCAGTACTTTTTCTACCCCTTCATAACATAGAAACAGACCGCCAATCATTAATAAGGGATTGATCAGCCACGGCGCGACCACACTAATCAGCAAGGCCAGAGGCACCAGAATCAGTTTATTCACAAAAGAACCTTTGGCCACGCCCCACACCACAGGCAGTTCCCGTTCCGCACGTACGCCACTCACCTGTTGGGCATTGAGTGCCAGATCATCACCCAATACCCCTGCGGTTTTTTTTGCCGCCATTTTGCTCATGACCGCAACGTCGTCTAAAACAGTCGCAATATCATCTAATAATATTAATAAGCTGCTCGCCATTCTTGTTATCCCTAAAGTCTCTATCTTGCATTTTAAAGATAAATATTTAAAAAAACTGTATCAACATCATTAAATTGTTCTTATTTTTTCAATGATCTGTTTTTATAGTGCCTGACATTCAAAAACATTATGCCGTACAATAGCGCAATACATCAGCATATAAGTATGTAGTGTTCACTACTTTGGAATAGAGAGATAATGAGTAATCAAGACAATCGTCCTGTTATTTTGACTGGCGACCGCCCAACCGGACAACTTCATTTAGGTCATTTTGTGGGTTCTTTACGTTCACGCGTAGGTTTACAGGATTCTCACCATCAACATCTCCTTCTTGCTGATGCTCAAGCGTTAACCGACAATGCCGATAACTTTGAAAAAGTACGTCGCAACATTATTGAAGTAGCAACCGATTACTTGGCGGTGGGCATTGACCCAACCAAAACGACGATTTGTGTTCAGTCTTGCTTGCCGGCATTGAATGAACTGACCATGCTGTATCTCAACTTTGTCACCGTGTCCCGTCTGGAACGTAACCCGACCATTAAGTCTGAAATTCAGATGCGTGGCTTCGAGCGCGATATTCCGGCAGGTTTCCTGTGCTATCCGGTTGCACAAGCCGCTGACATTACCGCGTTCAAAGCAACGGTCGTTCCGGTAGGTGAAGACCAGATTCCAATGATCGAACAGACCAACGAAGTCGTGCGCCGTTTAAACCGCCAGATCGGTCACGAGATTTTACCTGAATGCAAGGCCCTGCTTTCAAATGTCGGTCGCTTACCTGGATTTGATGGTAAAGCTAAAATGTCGAAGTCTTTGGGCAATACCATTGTGCTGGATGCTTCTGACAAGGACATCAAAAAAGCTGTGAATGCCATGTATACCGATCCAAATCACTTGCGCATTGAAGATCCGGGCCAGGTGGAAGGCAACGTGGTATTTACCTATTTAGATGCTTTCGATACCAATAAAGAAGAACTGGAAGAGTTAAAAGCACATTATCGTCGTGGCGGTTTAGGCGATGGCACCGTGAAAAAACGCCTGGAAAGCATTTTAAAAGAGCTGATCGGCCCTATTCGTGAACGTCGTATGGAATTACAGAAAGACCCAGACTACATCATGGATATCTTGAAAACGGGTACGGATAAGTGCCGTGACATTACCCAGCAAACCCTGGACGAAATCAAATCAGGTTTGGGTATGTTCCATTTCTAAAGCCTGATTCATGAAAAGCCTTTCGTTGTTGAAGGGCTTTTTTATAGATGATAAATGTGCAACATGTCACACTTACTCATGGTTATTAACCTGAATTAACACAACTTTACTCAAAACATCATGAAATGACTCTGCGTTCATTTTATTATGATTCCAATGCTTAGAGCTGTCATAGTTCTAACATTCTCCTTAACCGAACTGTGCAAACAGATTCGTTGTTCTACGCAATGATCACCCCAATCATTGCGTATTTTTTTTGCCTGATTTCAGGTAAGCATGAGTTTCTATCCATAAAAAAACCCGCATGAAGCGGGTTTTTTCACATTCACAACTTATGCATGTTTATGACGCATATGCGGGAACAAAATCACGTCACGGATACTTGGTGCATTGGCAAAGATCATGACTAAACGGTCAATACCAATCCCCTCACCTGCTGTAGGAGGAAGCCCGTATTCAAGCGCTTCAATAAAGTCTGCATCATAGTGCATGGCTTCATCATCACCGGCATCTTTTTCAGCCACCTGCGCCTGGAAACGCTCTGCCTGGTCAATCGGGTCATTCAATTCCGAGAAACCATTGGCCAGCTCACGGCCACCAATGAAGAATTCAAAACGGTCCGTAATATGCGGATTTTCATCATTACGACGCGCCAATGGAGAAGTTTCCGCTGGATATTCGGTAATGAATGTCGGTTGACGCAGTTTGGTTTCAACGGTTTCTTCAAAGACGATGGTTTGAAGTTTACCCAGGCCAAAACCAGGTTTCACCTGTTCTTTCAGTTCTTCCTGAATAAATTTAGCCAGGAATTCACGGTCAGAGACATTTTCAGGCGTGAATTGCGGGTTATGCTCAAGAATGGCATCGAACATGGAAATTTTCTTGAATGGACCTTTGAAGCTATACACTTCATCACCATAAGGAACGTCAGTTGTACCCAGGATGTCTAGCGCCAGTTTCTCAAGCATATTTTCAGTTAAAGCCATCAAGTCTTTATAGTCTGCATACGCCTGATAGAATTCGATCATGGTGAATTCCGGGTTATGGCGGGTCGAAACCCCTTCGTTACGGAAGTTACGGTTAATCTCGAATACACGCTCAAAACCGCCAACCACCAAACGTTTCAGGTAAAGCTCAGGTGCAATACGCAAGAACAATGGCATGTCCAAGGCATTGTGATGGGTTTCAAATGGACGCGCAGATGCACCGCCTGGAATTACATGCATCATTGGCGTTTCCACTTCCATGAAACGCTCATTGCTTAAATAGTTACGAATACCGGAAACCACTTTGGCACGAATTTCGAAAGTTTTACGGGTTTCTTCGTTAACGATCAGGTCAAGATAACGTTTACGGTACTTCACCTCGGTATCGGTCAAGCCATGGAACTTGTCTGGAAGCGGGCGCAATGACTTGGTTAAAAGTTCAAATTTTTCAATATGGACATACAAATCACCTTTACCAGAACGGCCGATGTAGCCTTCAACGGCAATGATGTCACCCAGGTCTAAGCTCTTGATGGTTTCCAGTACTTCAGGTGCCAGTTCTTTACGTGCAACATACAGCTGGATACGGCCAGTCATGTCCTGAATCACGATGAATGAACCGCGGTTCAACATTACGCGGCCTGCAACTTTTACATAAACCTTTTCGCCAGCTTCAATTTCTTCTTTAGATTTTTCAGCGAATTGCAATTGTAAATCTTGTGCATAGTGCTCACGCTTAAACGCGTTTGGCCATGGGCTAATACCAGTTTCTTTTGCTTGGTCTTGAATCT
The DNA here is from genome assembly GCF_004331195.1 of Acinetobacter sp. ANC 4216. Taxonomy (NCBI): domain Bacteria; kingdom Pseudomonadati; phylum Pseudomonadota; class Gammaproteobacteria; order Moraxellales; family Moraxellaceae; genus Acinetobacter; species Acinetobacter sp. ANC 4216. The sequence goes on from NZ_SJOC01000016.1 coordinate 47,796, forward strand.
GCTTTAACTTGGCATGACGCTGTGCAATTAAATCGTTTTCGGAAATGTGTTGTTCAGAAGTCGATTGAGCGTTATGTTGCGTCATCTCTGCCTCAAATATGTGTAAAAACGGAAGTTGCATAGCATAGCAGGTTTAGTACAAATTTCGAATGACTTATTACCCTACAAATGCACGGATTTGCTAAAACAGCTTGCTTTATTTTATCTGGCTAAGCTTCGGCAAGCTGTTTAACAATCTCAAAGCCTTTTTTAAACCCATTTTCCATCATTTCCCGATATTCCTGGGAAGTATCCACTTCCACGCTGAGTCTGGTTTTTCCATCTACCTGCTCCAGAACATATTTCTCTAAAGCACCCTTCCATTTTTTAACTTCTTCACTGTGCAAATCTTCAACACCCTTACGAAGCATACCTAAATGTTTAAAGATCACCACTTTCAACTCTTCCAGCTGCTCAATGGTAGCGACCATGCCATTATTGTCAGCATCCAGGAACAAGGTTTTACCGTTGACTTTCCAATCCGAGCGAATGCTGGAACCGGGAGAAAAATAATACGTCCATTGGCTATAGCTCTCCGGTTCCCATAACACCTGCCATACTTTTTGGGGTGTGGCTGCAATTAAAATTACATAACTTAATGTTTTCATAGCGTGGCCAACTATCCAAAACATGCTGTCCATGAAAGTAGAAAAACCATTTTTTACATCATAGCTACATTTTGTTATTGAATACTGAGTTGAACAATCACTAACACCAAGTATTTATTTTTAATAAATAATTTATTTTTAAATTAAGTTTATTAGATTGATCTGAAATACACCTTAGACCAAAAGCTAACTTCTTTATACAGCCAACTGACTTACAATGAACACAAGAAAATAGTTGAAAAGTAATCTATTTAACTGTTTCTATCTTTGTGAATAAAGAAAGTATGAATTAAAAAAATGACGACATGCCCTTTAAAAATCCTGTTTTTACATGGACTCGATTCTTCGCGTGAATCGACCAGATTCCATGCGATTGACGCCGATCATAAATATTGTATCGATGTAGATTATCGCAACCTGAATTTCCAAACCGTTGCTAATTTTTACCGGGAAACTATTGCCAAAATTCAACCGGAAATCCTGATTGGCCATAGCTTGGGTGCCTATTGGGCCCTGAAAATGTCAGCGCTCTGTAAAATTCCGGCGATTATTGCCAATCCCAGCCTGAGTCCAGACTTTCGTACAGATTATCCGCCTATTAGTGAAGATGATCTGGAACATGATATTGCACAAATTGCCTATCTGGAATTAGGCGATGAAGAACTGGATATGTATGCGGTTCAACAGCAACTTGAACCCTATATGCAGGTTCAGACCGTCGAAGGTGGGCATCATCGTTTAGCCAGTCCGGAAAATATCAATGGCCTGCTCCAGCATATGCAGACACATTTTTTGAAAAAATAAAAAAGCCTTGGAATAACCAAGGCTTTTTTTTTCAAAGGGCTTAATCAAGCAACAGCTTGTTCCGGCTGTGATTTGTTATCTAGCACAGACCAAATGTCCAAGCCCAGGTCATTATGCAAATCTGGCAAGTCCAGAAAAACACTTACCCCTAAAACCTCATGCTTGCATTTATTCACCAACTGTTTGACTGCTTTTAGCGTACCGCCAGTGGCTAGCACATCATCCACAATAATGATTTTTTGCGGTTGAACGTCAGCTGACATTTCCAGACGGTCCATACCGTATTCCAGGCTATAACCGACGCCAACAACCGGCGGCGGTAATTTTCCTGCTTTACGAACCAGCAATAAACCTTTACCCAAACGTTGTGCCAACAGACTTGCCAACACAAAACCGCGTGCTTCAACCGCAACAAAACTGTCGACTTCTGCCAATTTTTCTGCAGGAATGCTGGCAATTAAAGCTTCAGTTAATAACTCAATGTTTCCCATAAATAATGGAGTCAGGTCAAAAAAGCAGATACCTGGTTTTGGGAAATCCTGGACAGTACGAATGTTAGACCACAAAGTTGTAGACAGATTGCTCATGGGAGAAAAGTATTTAAAAAAGAATGAGTGAATTTTAACGCTTTATTAGGCCCATGACCAGTAATCGCTTACTTTTAAGGCACAATAAAAATAGTCACAAAATTATAACTTACTGATTTATTGGGTTAATTTTTTAAATAAATAATAGGTATAGATTTATCTAATCTTAGAATAACAAACACAGTCATTTTTTTCTGCACGACCTTAGTCTAAAGAGGAATGACCTGCTTTCAACAGGCGATAGCCAAAACCTTGTTTTTAGCAAAATTTTAAACTTCATGATGAACTTATATGGATTAACTTCTGCCTCTTTCCCTGTTTTAAAGACAAGTTTTGTCCTCATAAGCAATTCTGGTTTCAATTTCTGCCTTTAAACTCCGATATTCGCTTTACATTGACGATAGAACTGCGTAAAAATTTGCTTGAATATGTACATCGAAAATCATATCGATAAAGTCACACGGTATATGGAATTTTACTGATCGCACATTTTTGAAAGTCAGTATTTTGGAGAGTCAAATGAAGAAGTATCAATGCATCGTTTGTGGATGGATTTATGACGAAGCTGAAGGTTGGCCACAAGATGGTATTGTCGCGGGTACCAAATGGGAAGATATCCCGGATGACTGGACCTGCCCGGACTGTGGTGTATCAAAAGTTGATTTTGAAATGGTAGAAGTCTGATTATTGATAGCAAAGACCATAGTGAATGGTCTTTTTTTACGTCTTATAGAAACCCGTCTGGAGAATAATATGCATCCTATCGTCATCATTGGTTCTGGTATGGCCGGCTATACCGCAGCACGTGAATTTCGCAAGCTCAATCCCGAACATGAGCTGGTCATGATCTGTGCAGATGATGCGGTAAACTATGCCAAACCGACGCTTTCCAATGCTTTAGCTGGAAACAAGGCACCTGAACAAATTGCCTTGGGTGATGCATCTAAAATGGCAACCCAACTGAATATGCGTATTGAAGCACATACCTGGGTAAAAGAAATTCAAGCGGCCCAGCATCAGCTTGTTTTAGAAAAAAACGGACAACAAACAATTCAGCCTTATGCCAAGCTGGTGCTTGCGGTGGGTGCTCATCCTGTTCGCGTAGCGATTGCAGGCGATGGCAGTGATGATATTCATGTCGTCAATAATTTAGAGGACTACAAGGCATTCCGTAAGAACCTTGATCAGCATCATGATAAACGTGTGGTGATTTTAGGTGCCGGTCTGATTGGCTGTGAATTTGCCAATGACTTGCAAAACACAGACCATCAAGTGACTGTGATTGATTTGGCTCCCCAACCTTTGGGACGGTTGTTACCTACTCATGTTGCAACGTCTTTCCAGGAAAAACTTGAAGATACCGGCATTCACTTTGTTTTGGGTACTACGGTTGAAAAAGTCATCAAAGTGGAAAAAGGCGATTATCTAATCACGTTAGCCAATGGCCAGTCTGTGGTTGCCGACGTTGTACTTTCTGCGATTGGTTTACACCCAAATCTGGAGTTGGCCAAAACCGCTGACATTCATTGCAGTCGCGGTATTTTGACCAATAGTCATCTTGAAACCAACCAGGCAGATATTTATGCCATTGGGGACTGTGCCGAGGTTAATGGTTTATTGTTGCCTTATGTCATGCCAATCATGCAACAGGCGCGCGCGTTAGCGAAAACCCTGAACGGTGAAAAAACCCATGTGCATTACCCGGCAATGCCAGTTGCAGTCAAAACCCCTGCTGCACCGCTGACAGTACTTCCAGCACCTGTGGATGTTGATGTAAACTGGGAGACAGAAGAACTTGAAGATGGCATGATTGCCAAAGCTTTGGATAGCGAAAATACATTACGTGGTTTTGTCTTGTTGGGACCAAGTGCTGCCAAACAGCGTTTGAGCCTTACTAAACTGGTACCAGACTTGCTTCCTGCTGCGGTTTAAGGTTTTAACACCTAGGACATTTTTTCAGCAAAATGTCCTTTTTTAGGAAAACAATAATGAATAGCGCACTTAATTTTACGGGTTCTCCCTATACATCTTTTATGCATGAAACCAAAGTCAATTTAGGCAATGGCGTTGAACTTCATGTGGAAATGGGGGGAGATCCTGAACATCCAGCCATCATGCTGATTATGGGTTTAGGTGCGCAAATGTTGTTTTGGCCTGATTTTTTCTGCAAGTCGCTGATTGACCAAGGTTATCGCGTGATTCGTTTTGACAACCGTGATATTGGCCTGTCTTCCAAAATCCGTCACTCGGGCCCACGTCTGAACACCCTGAAATTGATGGGACGTTTTGCCTTGGGCTTACAAAATCAAGGGGCGCCATATGACTTATATGATATGGCAGAAGATGCGGCACTACTGATTGAGCGTTTGGGACTGGAAAAAGTCTCGGTGATTGGTGCTTCCATGGGGGGCATGATTGCGCAGATTCTGGCAGCCAAGCATCCACAAAAAGTCAGTAATTTAGGCCTCATGTTTACCAGTAACAATCAGCCGCTGTTACCGCCGCCTTTTCCCAAGCAGCTGCTTAGCCTGATTGGCAGACCAGAATCAACGGATGAAGAAGGCATTGTCAACCATAGCGTAAAGGTGTTTAACATTATTGGTTCTCCAGGATATATCAATCAACTGGAAATTATTCAGACTGCACGCAAATTATATCAACGAAGTTATTACCCAGCGGGTGTACTTCAACAGTTTTTAGCAATATTATGTACAGGTTCTTTGCTACAATTGGGTAAGCAAATTCAGCAACCTACCCTTGTGGTACATGGCTCTCGTGATCGTTTATTGCCACCGAGTCATGGCAAAGCAGTTGCAAAGGCAATTACTGATGCGAAGTTTGAATTAATTGATGGAATGGGGCATGATATCCCACCGCATTTTATTCCATATCTAAGCGGATTATTTGCTGATCACTTTAAATCAAAACATTAGGACACTATGGCTGCATTACCCTCTTTAAGACAGCTGTCATACCTCGTTACACTGTCTGAAACGCTGCATTTTACTGAAGCTGCGCGCCGTTCATTTGTGACCCAGTCAACTTTGTCAGGCGGGATCATGGAGTTAGAGCGCTTGCTAGGTGGAGTACTTGTTGAACGCGATCGCCAAAATGTGCGTTTAACTCCGCTTGGCGAACAGGTTGTTGCCCGAGCCCGTGTTCTATTGGCAGATGCACAAGACTTGATGCGTTTAAGTCGTGAAATGAGCGAACCCTTAACAGGTGATTTACATTTAGGGATTATTCCTACAATTGCGCCTTTTATTTTGTCTCAGCTTCTAGATGAAGTGCATAAGCAGCTTCCTAAAATTCAGCTGCACTTGCACGAAGCACAAAGTGAAAAAATTGTCGAAAAACTCGAACACGGCAATCTGGACATGATCGTGTTGGCCTTGCCTTTTGACACGCGTGGCTTAAAAGTTGCCGAAATTGCAAAAGAAAACCTGTATCTGGTTTACCATAAAGCGGATCAGAATGCCCAGAATGCCCGTAGTCTGGATGATCTGGATTTATCACGCTTAGTATTACTTGAAGAAGGTCACTGCTTACGCAACCATGTATTAAGTGCCTGCCCAATTGGTGAACGTAAAAATGATCATCGCTTAAAAGCAAGTTCATTACCAACACTGGTCGAAATGGTTTCTTCAGACCTGGGCTTTACCCTGCTTCCTGAGATTGCCATTCATACCCATATGATTAAAGCCAATTCCGATTTAGTGGTCAAATCTATCGAGGAAGCGCCCAGTCGTACTCTCGCCTTGTTGACCCGTAAAAGCACGCCATTGCAAAGCGAGTTTGATGTACTGCTGCAAATTTTGCAAAAGATCACCCAGGATCTTCATTAAAAGATTCAACTTATTAAAAGGAGCAGCTGCTCCTTTTTTTATGCTTAATGGAAGTATGCAGGCTCATTTTTCTAATGCAATACCTGATTTTTTCATAAAAAAAAGGTTTACCACCCGGATAAACCTTGTTTGAAGCAAATGGAAAAACTCTCATATGTGGATGAACGAAAAACCCATCTTCAAAGATTGCTCACTTCTGAATTGCAAAACCACTCGAAGCAAGCTTATTTTATTCAACTATTCCAGTACTTTATATCCCTGATAATAGGTATTTTATGTCTCATTCTAAAAATAAAGGTAAAAAAAATAGCTTATCCACCCAGATAAGCCATGTAAGGTAAAATATTTCCATTACTGTGATTGTAATAAAAATATTGTAGCCCTTGGAGTTGAAATAGTCTTGCCGGGTCACCCCAAACAAAAAGTGTTATTATGCTATAGCGTTAAAATCACTTTTTATATCCCTATAATTAGGTATTTTTCATTATTTATAAACATGAATAAGCTTTGAATAAAAGCAAAGAAACAAATCACAAGATAAATCATAATAAAATACTTTTTATGTAAATATTATTTATTGTACAGATACTTAAATTTACTATAATTTTATAAATTCACTAGTTTCAGGGATAGCAGTTTCCTTATTTTTATCACACAGTAACAAGATAAAATATAAAGCCACTGAGAGTACCACCTTGTGGGTGAACTAATATTACCTGTTCCTATGATGATGATCGAGGATCAACCTCTTTGTAATCAGCCATTAGAAATGATTCTTATGAGATTGGGTTATCCGAAAGAATTAATGATGAGTACCCAAAATCTAGCCGAAGCTGAAACGTGGTTGCAGCAGCATTTACCCAACCTGATTTTTATTGATGTGACAGTGGAGCCTACAGCAAAGCTTGGATTTATAAAAAAGTTAAAACACATCCATCCCGATAGCTATGTGATTGCAATATTAGCCCAACAGCAGACCGCATTACTCTTCAATGCCATTCAGTCTGGTGCACAAGGATATGTTTTTCATCATCATACGGAAGCAGAAATGCTTAATCATATTAAAAGCACCCTACGTGGAGGAGCTCCCATCCATCACGATTTAGCCCAATACATTTTGTCTCATCCAACTAAAGGTATTGAAAATAAATCCGGGCTTGAAGAAAACTCTACGCTCAGCCTAACAGCGATTGAATCTGAAATTTTAAATCTGGTCGCAGCCGGTTTAAATCCACAGCAGGTGACAGATCAAACCCATATTCCGCTGTATAAAATTGAAGGCAATATTAAAAATATCTACAGAAAAATTGCCAGTTTAGACTCTTAACTTTTAAATTTAGGATGATTGATCCGGAATAATGTATGAGTAAATCAATCACCTCAAGGAGTCCTCGGACTCCTTGAGGTGATATAAAAGACACTGTTCCGGATTATTTGATCAGCTCTAATAATATACGCTGTGCATTATGTGCTTCTTGCCCTTCCGCAACCTGAGCACGTAACCAGGTACCATCACTTTGCAGTAACCACGCTTGCTGGTTATCTTTTAAATAATTCAGCAAACCTTGCTGGTAAATGCGTTTTTTCAATGCCGCATCTTCAATCGGGAAGCAGGCTTCGACACGATTGAACAGGTTTCGGTCCATCCAGTCTGCACTTGAACAGTAAATCCGGCTATCTCCTCCGTTCAAGAAGTAATAGACACGGGTATGCTCAAGGAAACGTCCAACGATGGAACGGACCCGGATATTTTCAGATAGGCCAGGCAAACCGGGACGCAGGCAGCAGATCGAACGGATAATCAGATCAATTTGTACGCCGGCTTGAGAGGCTTCATATAATTTATTGATCAGTTGCATTTCCGTTAAGGCATTCACCTTGACAATAATTTGCGCAGGTTTACCGGCTTTGGCATTGGCAATTTCATCATCAATGAAATTAATCAGCTGGGTATGCAGGGTGAAAGGTGCATGCAATAACTTTTTCAGTTTTGCCATTTTCCCCATACCGGTTAATTCCTGGAAAATGCGGTGCACATCTTCACAAAGCTCTTTGTCCGTGGTCAGCAAACCATAGTCGGTATAAATACGGGCATTGCCGGCATGGTAGTTGCCAGTACCCAAATGTACATAACGCACCAGCTTGTTGTTTTCACGGCGTACCACCAGAATCATTTTGGCATGCGTCTTATAACCGACAATGCCATACACCACCACTGCTCCGGCTTCTTGCAGCACATTCGCGACAGCAATGTTGGATTCTTCATCAAAACGGGCACGCAGTTCAATTACCGCCGTCACTTCCTTGCCGTTGCGCGCCGCTTCCGCCAAGACCTGAACAATTTCAGAGTCCGGACCACTTCGGTATAGCGTTTGCTTGATGGCTAAAACTTGCGGATCACGTGCAGCTTCACGCAGTAAATTAATGACCGGGGCAAAAGACTCAAACGGATGATGGAGTAAAATATCCTGCTTCTGCATGGCAGAAAAAATATTTTCAGATTTTTTCAGCACTTTCGGAATCACCGGCGTATGCGAATCATAACGTAAATGCGGGCGCTTAAAATTGGACAACAATCGCGCCAAGTTAACCGGGCCATCGACCTTGTACAGTTGCTCTTCTTCCAGATCGAACTCATCCAGCAAATAGTCATAGATATGTTTCGGGCAATTATGGGTCACTTCCAGACGTACCGCACGACCAAAACGACGCGAATTCAGTTCCCCTTTCAGGGCTTTGGCCAAGTCTTCCACATCTTCGTTTAAGGCCAGATCGGCATTTCGGGTCACGCGGAACTGGTAACAGCCGGTTGCCGTCATGCCCGGGAACAGGTCTGAAACATGTTCATGAATAATGGCAGACAACATCACATGATGCTCTTTCCCCCCGGTGAGTTCATCCGGCAAACGCACGACACGGGGCAATGAACGCGGTGCAGGTACCACAGCCAGATCAATCTGACGGCCAAAAGCATCTTTACCTTCCAGGGTCACAATAAAGTTGAGGCTTTTGTTGACCAGACGCGGGAACGGATGTGCCGGATCAAGGCTGATCGGTGTCAGTACCGGCGCCACCTGCTCCTGAAAATACTTTTTCACCCAGGCTGACTGTGCAGGTGTCAGTTCGCCACGGCGCAAGAAACAGATATCTTCTTCACGCAATTTAGGCAAAATTTGTTCATTTAAAATGCGGTACTGACGCTCAATTGCCTCATGCGTGGTTTTGGAAATGATCTCCAGCACCTGTTTAGGGGTTAAACCGTCCGGGCTATGGCTTTCATTGCCTAAATCCAGTTGCTCCATCATCCCCGCAACACGAATTTCAAAAAATTCATCCAGATTACGGGAAAAAATAAGCAGAAAATTCATCCGCTCAAGCAAAGGATGCAAAGGATCGACCGCTTGCTCCAACACGCGCAAATGGAAGTCGAGAATAGAAAGCTCACGATTAATGTAGCGATCATTATATGCGTATTCTATTTGCGTCGGAGTCGTATTAGCAGCCGTATTCATACCTAACCTGTAATTGTTCGAAAGTAGCCTGTATCTTCATAAGTATGCTTCAAATTTATGACAATTTCATAAAAAAAAGCCCAAATCACTGGGCTTTTTGAAAATAAATCTTAAATTAGGGAATATGGCTATAACGCATATATTTTTGAATCATCCGCTTGCGATATTGCAGCTTTCTATCTTGTTGATGATCTTGATAATATTTAGGGTTGGGCAAAATGGCTGCTAGAAATGCGGCCTGTTCACGACTCAGGCTTCGCGCACTTTTACCAAAGTAATGCTGGGTGGCTGCTTCTATGCCATAGATATTGTCGCCAAATTCTACCGAGTTGAGATAGACTTCCAGAATGCGCTGTTTTGACCACATCCGTTCCATCATCCAGGTGGCAACCGCTTCCTGCCCTTTACGCAGGAAAGAGCGTTTATTGTATAAAAACAGGTTCTTGGCCAGTTGCTGGGAAATGGTAGAACCGCCGGCTACCACCTTACCCTTGTCTTTGTTGCGTTCCAGGGCGAATTGCATGCCCTCCCAGTCAAAACCTTTATGCTGCAAAAACTTTCCGTCTTCCGCGGCAACCACGGCATGTTTCATATAATTGCTGATCCGATCATAATCACGCCAATCATGTTTAATCGGTTTCGAAGGTTCAGACCAGTAATCCAGACGCATCATCATGGTGGTGTCCACCGGATGGGTGCGCCACCATAGCAAACTTGAAAAAATCCACAGTTGAACCAGAAGCACCAGACTGACAAGTATTAACAAACTACGAACAATAAAAGCTTTCATGTCAGTGAGTTACTCCAAAAATCTGTTTTTTTTCGTGCTAAGCTGGATGCTGAATATAGCAAAGATTATAAAAGAATAGCATGGCCGAACTTTCTCCCCCTTCCATTCAAAGCAAACCTGAAGTTCATCTGTGGTGGCTGACGGCAGTTTTTATTGCCATCAATGTCGGTTTATTTCTCTGGCAAGTCCTGAGCGGAGTCAATATTACGGCTCCCAGTCTGGTCGATGCGATTCATTGGGGTGCTGATTATGCACCTTTAACCTTTTTAGAGGAACCCACTCGCCTGTTTACCAGCATGTTTTTTCATTTTGGCCTGATTCATTTAATGCTGAACATGTGGGCGCTGTATATTTTTGGCAGTGTGGCCGAACAGCTTTTAGGCCGGTTTTATTATCTGGGACTTTATATTCTTGCCGGTCTGATGGGCAGTTTACTGAGCGGTTTCCTCGATATTCAGAATAGCTTTGAACTCTTGCAAAGCAATGACCCGACACTGCTTCCTACCGTCAGTGCCGGTGCATCCGGTGCCGTGATGGGTATAGGCAGTGCATTGACGGTTTTAGCGCTACTCCCCTCATTACCGAAACAGCGCTTTATTCTAGATAAAAAAAGCCTGCTGATGATTATGGGCATCAATTTATTGATTGGCTTTACTATTCCCGGAATTAACAATGCCGCACATATTGGCGGCATGTTGATGGGTGCGGTGCTAACAATAATCTGGTATGCGGGACAACGAATACATAAACCCAGGTTGGCTTTTGTTGCAGGCATGACGGTAGGCATCATCAGCTGTTATCTGTTGTATGCCTACTGCATGCAACAAGTGCAGATTCTGGAACCGGTCTGGCGGCAAATATTGGCCGCCATGCGGGCACAACTGCATTTTTAGATTTTCCAGTTTAGAGAGAAATCTATTGATTCATCTCTCGCAAACTTTGCAGTGGCGGAATATCACAGAGATAACTTAAACGATAACGACCAATCAGCGCACACAGTAGCGTCATGAGTATGGGTAAAATCATCCAGATTTGCCAGTGGGCCTGAATCAGCAGATTCATTTTATAACTGGCAATGGCACTGATCACTTCGGCAAACAGGCAAGATACAATTCCTGCCATGAATCCCATAAAGCCAATTTCCAGGGTCATCATCTGCTTGAGCTTTTGCTTGGAACTGCCGAATGAACGCAGCAAAGCCACTTCACGTTTGCGTTCATCCATCAACAGGTTTAAACAGGCAATTAACACCAGAACCCCCGAAACACTGACCAACAGCGCCAGAATGGTGATAATTTGCACCAGCACCTTCACCAGGCGTTTGACCTCATCCAGAATCAGGCTGACATCAATAAAAACGGTGTTGGAAAATTGCTGAATTACCGACATCATCTGGTTTTTATCCTGTTCCGGCACGTAAAAACTGCCTAAATAGCTGCCGGCATTTTCATCCATGGTGTTGGGTGCAAAAATAAAGAAAAAATTCGGACTGAAACTTTCCCATTCCACACTGCGCAAGTTCACCACCCTGGCCTGAATCTGGCCTTCAGGCAGGCTAAAGGTGAGCCGATCGCCGATTTTAATGCCCAGTTCTGCTGCGGTTTTGGCTTCAACCGACACTTCACCGGGATGTTTCAAGGCTGCCGTGCCCTGCAGGATAATATTGTCCACCGGATATTCTGTGGTCTGGGTTAAATTCAGTTCACGGCGTAAAGAATTGTTGCTTTTCACCAGATCTGCCGCAAAAGGCTGATCGTTCTTTGCAACCAGGCGACCACGAATATTGGGATATAAGGGCGTGCTTGGCCAGCCGTGTTGTTTCATCTGAGCTTTGAAGGCAGGCATATCAAACGGCGGCAGACCATACACAAACTGGTTGGGAGTGCCTTCCGGCAATTGCTGTTGCCAACGCTCCAGCAAATCGGTCCGCAACACGGTCAACACTGTCATCAGACTCAGGCCCAGTGCCAGAGCGGTAATTTGAAAAGCGGTTTGATACGGCACCCGCACATAGGCTGAAATTGCCCCTTTCAGGTTTTTGATGAACTTTAAACAGCCCCAGATCATTAAATAGAGGATGGTACACAGCAGCACAATCGCCCCCATCACCCAGGCGGTCAGTACCAGATTTTCAGTCAGTACGATACTGAACAGTGCCAAGCTGGCTGTGCCCATCACCAACATCCAGAGCATTGACTGTACCGATTTTTCCTGTTGGCGAATGACCCGAATCGGCGGGGTATTGAGTAATTGCCACAGACTGGGAACAATGAATCCCAATAGCACCACAGCACTGGTCAGCATGGCAACCGGTAATGGACCCAGCAGCATTTCCCCGGCAGAAAACTCCATCTGCAAATTTGGAATCAGTTGCAGCATCAGTTGCAGCAAACCATAGCCCAGTGCGATTCCAGCCAGACTGCCAATCGCTATAGCAATCATTAAGACCACAGCCAGCAAACTGAGATAGGCATTGAGAATCTGCCCTCGTGTCGCACCAATGCAACGCATCAATGCAATATTGTCCTGATTTTGTTGTACATAACGCTGGCTGGTCAGGGCAATTGCAATCCCGCACAGCAAAATGGTCAAGATATTGCTCAGTTGCAGGAAAGTATCCAGATTGGCAATCGGCTTCATTAAACGGGTATTGCCTTCGCTGGCATTTCTTAACCTGAGGCTATTTTGATTATCAGCAGTTTGTACCTCATCGGCTGTTTTAGATGGATTACCTTGCTGAGACTTCTTGAAATTTTGCTCAAACTGTCTGGTCTGCTGAGGGTCTCCTGCCATCAACAACCGGTACTCGGCACGGCTGCCCACCTGGATGGCATTGGTTTTGGCTACATCGCTGCGGGAAATCATCACCGTTGGCGAAAAGCCGGAAAAGCCCAGTTCCTGATTGGAATCATGCTCAATTTTTGCCGTAATCTTAAACTGTGCATCGGCAATATTGACTGTATCTCCCACTTTAACCTGCAATAAATCCATGGCACGCGGACTCATCCAGACCTCGCCGGACTGGATGGTTTGTGCCTGTGGCAGGACCCGAAGCTCCCCGCGCAAGGGAAATGCCTGATCGATGGCTTTCACATTGACCATAACAAACTGGTCTTGGGTATGGGCCATTGAACTGAATGCGGTGACTTGGGATTGTTGCAGTTTTAATTGCCTGGCCTGATTCTGCCACTTTTGTTCCAGCGGCTGATTGTCGGTCAGCACCAGGTCTGCTGCCAGCATTTCTGCGGCCTGGAGCGCCACGGCATTTTGAATCTGTTCATTGCTAAATTTCAGCGCAGTGGTGGCACTAATCGCCAGGGTCAAGGCAATGATCAGCAGATAAACACCGCTGCTTTTAAAGCTTTGCGTCAGCAGTGGCCGAAATAATCGATTCATTTCAGTCCTCTCTCGAGCCATGTTCGATCAAATGGCCATCGCGCAACTCAAAATGCCGCTGGCATTGCTGGGCCAATGTTGAATCATGGGTCACCAGCACCAGCGTGGTGCCAAACTCACGATTCAGCTGAAAAAGCAGCTGTTCAATTTCCTTGGCGGTTTGTGCATCCAGATTACCGGTCGGTTCATCGGCAAAAATAATTTTCGGATCGCTAATTAAGGCACGGGCAATCGCTACCCGTTGCTGCTCACCCCCCGACAAGACTTTGGGTGTCTGCTGGGCCTGACGTTCCAGGCCGACTTTTTTCAGCAAGGCCAAAGCCTTTTTTTCAGCTGCAGCAAAGTTGAAATTCTGCTGTAAGCGTAGCGGCAACATCACATTTTCCACCGCCGTTAAGTGCGGTAACAGCTGAAAGGACTGAAATACAAAACCAATATTTTTTAAGCGCACCAGCGCTCGCTGTTCTTCATTCAATTCGGTAATCGATTGCCCACAGACCTGCAATTTTCCTGAACTGGCCTGATCCAGCGTCGCCAGAATACCCAGCAGGGTCGATTTACCTGAACCGGATCGTCCGGTAATTGCTACCTGTTCACCACGATGAATATCAAAGCTTAGATTTTCAAAAATGCTGAGTTCTTTTTGGGCAAATTTGATCTTTTGGCTAAGCTGCTGTGCAGAGATAATCACTTGTGGCATGATGGAATGGTCGCTATTAACGTGGGTCATAAAATCCCTATATGCAAAATCGCAATCTGAAAACTCTTGTATTGCCTTGCTTGGCCATGCTCAGTCTGGGTCTTACTTCAGTCATGGCATCTGCTAAAACCATTATGATTGTGGGTGACAGTATTAGTGCGGGTTATGGCATACAGGCACAGCAAGGCTGGGTAACATTATTACAGAAACGTCTAGACCAACAGTATCCGAAACAGCATAAAGTGGTCAATGCCAGTGTCAGTGGTGAAACCACCAGTGGCGCCGTGGCACGCCTGCCCAAATTGCTGCAAACCTATAAGCCACATATTGTGGTGATTGAACTGGGCGGGAATGATGGTTTACGCGGTCAGCCACCGCTCTTGATTCAAAAAAACCTGGCGACTTTAGTACAGCACAGTCAAAAGGCAAAAGCCAAAGTCATTATATTTGGAATGAAAATTCCGCCCAATTACGGCACTGCTTATAGCAAGGCTTTTGAAAAAAATTACAAGATTGTCAGTCAGCAGCATAATGTGAAATTGCTGCCATTTTTTTTAGAAGGTGTAGCTGGCAAGAAAAGCCTGATGCAAGCCGATCTGGTTCATCCCAATGCCTCTGCCCAAAGCATCTTGCTGAACAATGCTTATCCCTATATAAAAGGCGCTTTATAAAGCGCCTTTTATAAATCCTGACTTTTGATTTTTAAGTTAAAAATCAAAGAAAGTGACTTCACCCGTTTCAAGCGAGTACTCTGCGCCCACCACTTTTAACTTGCCTTGGGCAATCAAATTTTCCAATACCGCAGAACCGTGACGCAACTGGTTTACGGATGCAAAAACGTTGGAACGTACGGCATGTTTGGACAGTTTATCCAAGTCATCTTTAAGTTCGGTTTGCATTAAAATTTCAACTGAAGGACGTACCCGGTTCACAATTGACATCAAGTTGGCAGATGGCGGAGCTGCTGGATTGGTCAAGGCCTCAATGGTGGAATGAATGGCGCCACAATGGGTATGCCCCAAAACAATCACTACAGGACAGCCAAAACTGTCTGCCGCAAATTCAACACTACCGACTTGTGATGGCGCAACAATATTACCGGCTACACGAATCACAAATAAGTCACCTAGCCCCTGGTCAAAAACCATTTCAGCCGGTACACGTGAGTCTGAACAGCCTAATACAATTGCAAACGGTTCCTGGCTTTCTGCCATTTCTGCACGTTGCTGGTGAGACAAAAGTTTAGAATGCGTCGTTTCACCATTTACAAAACGCTGGTTCCCTTTTTTTAAACGATCTAAAGCTTCTTCTGCTGTTAGCATGCTGGTCTTCCAATGTTTTAAGTTGGAACATTTTAATGCCATGAAAACTGAAAGTCACTTGCAAAAAATCATAGCTGTTCAGTTTCTGACTGCGTTACAAAATATTTTTATTGGGTCCAAAAAAAGACACAGTTCACATTTTAAAACTTTCCAGTTACCGGGTTCAAAAAACAATTCAGTGACATTTCTTTAATAATATTTACAATAAACTACAGACATTTAAAAAAATTAGATGCTGTCTGAAATTAGATAATTTTTATTCTTGACCTATAAATATTATCGGCATGAGTCTTCAAGGATGATCATCAATGACACAGCCTGGTTCAAATTTTTCTCGATTTGTACGCAACCTCTGTCTTGTTACAGCCTGCTGTTTTACAGGCATGGCTATGGCTCAAAGCACCAAACCGAATACAGAAAAAATAAATTTGCAAAACTATCTGGTTCAGGAACGCAATGAAGCCGGGTTGAAAGCCAGGACCATTCAAGTCGGTGAGATCAGCTGGGCTTACAATGAAGGGGGATCACGGCAAAAACCGACCATTCTGCTGATTCATGGTTTAGCCGGGAATCGGGACAACTGGAACCGGGTGGCCCATTTTTTAACGCCTTACTATCATGTCATCATTCCCGACTTGCCCAATAATGGTGAAACCAGAACACCTGAAAACTTTGATGCTTCCGTACCCAATGTGACAGAAAGCCTGCGCCGTTTTGTTGAAGCCATTGATGTAGAAGACAAACTGAATGTGGCCGGCCATTCCCTGGGCGGATCGATTGCCACTGTCTATGCATCGCAATATCCGTTTGATACGCAAAGCCTGTTTCTGCTCAATAGCGCAGGTATTTATACCCAGGCCAAGACCCGCTATTCCAAAGATCCGGTGACCCTGAAACAGCTGATCGTGTCTAAACCTGGCGATCTGGAACAGGTGATGCATCGGGTCATGCAAAATCCACCCAGCTTACCCAACGCCGTGAAATCTGCCCAGGAAAACTACCTGATTACCCAAGCAGCAAAAAATGGCAAGCTAATCGATCAGCTGGTGGCACTGAACCGTATTTATACGCCAGAATCCTTTGCCCGTCTTACCCGAACGGTAGAAGCCCCTACCCTGATTCTTTGGGGCAAACAGGACAAAATTATTAATGTTGAAGTGGCAAATGAGTTAAAATCCTTATTGAAACGCGCTGAGGCTCCTGTCATTCTTAATAATGTAGGACACATGCCCATTTTGGAAGCAGAGCAGGAAGTGGCGGCACATTATTTACCCTTTCTTGCCAAGACCCAAAAAATGAAAAACCCGCTGGCAGATAAGCTTATTCCACTCAATTAATTTTTCCCCGAGACAGTATGCAAAAACATCCCATGATTGAGCAGTTAATTGAAGCTCATCTTGACTTTTTAGACCAAGAGTTTTCACATACTGCAACGATTCAAACTGAATTCCTGAATTTTTATCAGTGGTTTAGAAAACAGCCGCTGCAACAGATCTGGTCCTTTGAGCAAATCAATGCACTGTTGCAAAAGCAGGTTTTAGCCACCCCCGCGAGCAGCTTTTTAATTGAGCAGATTACGGAGCATCTGCGTTTTGCCCTGGTTCATCCGCTCAACGAGAGCACTAAAATAGCCGATGTCATTCCAGTTTTAACCATCGACAAAATTGCCCAATATGTCGCGAGCAAAAGTGCTCACCGCCAGCGCTTGATTAAAACGGTGGTCAATAATCCTGCCTTTTCCGCCATGATTAGCCAGCTCATTCAGCACTCCATTCAGGACTATGTGGATAATTCGGTCATGGCCAAACGGGTTCCTGGCGTGTCCCGTTTTATGAAAATGGGCAAATCGGTGTTGGAAACCGTGACCGATTCAAATCTGGATGAAACCGTTGCACATTATTTGCAGAAGAATATTTTAAAACTGAGCCAAATGAGTGAGCATGTGTTAAATCAGCATTTTGATGACGAAAAGCTCTATCATTTTCAGGCCAACCTCTGGCATAAAATCAAGGATATGCCTTTAACGGTACTGAAAAATTATATTGAAGTTCAGGATCTCGGTAACACGGTGAATTTAGGCCATGAAATCTGGGATCACATCCGCCAAACAGATTACCTGAAACAGCAGGTTCATGATGGGATCTATGCCTGGTACATCCGCAATCAGGAACGCCCGTTTGATTTATTGTTACGTGACCTGAATATTGATGAAGCCTTGATTCAACACGAATTGCAGCAATTACTAGCACCTGTCGTGCAAAAACTGGTTTCATCTGCATATTTACGTGAACGTGCCAGAGCCTATTTAGAGAAATTCTATTATGCTGAAACGGCACAGAAAATTTTAAACCTTGATGCCTCATAAGACCGATATATAAAAAGCCACATCATGCGGCTTTCTTGCCTCTTATAAAAAAACCTCCGTAATGGAGGTTTTTTCTTAAATCATTTGCGCTTATTTAAAATAAGCACCTTCGGTATTGCTATGATCCGTTTGGTCAACTACACGCATCAATTCAGGTACATGCTGTTTCAAGGTGGTTTCAACGCCTTGTTTCAAGGTCAGGTCAATAGATGAACAGCCTTGGCAACCGCCACCAAATTTCAGTACCGCAGTTAAACCGTGTTCTTCATCTTCCACCACTTCAACCAGTGCACAGTTACCACCATGGCCTGCAAGTCCCGGGTTAATTTCAGACTGAAGCACATAGGTAATGCGCTCTTCTACCGAGGCATCTGGACCTACACGCGGCACTTTAGAATTTGGCGCACGGAATGTCAACTGACCGCCAAAACGGTCTTTATTGTAGTCAATCACGGCATCCAGCAAATATGGAATGGATGGAGTATCAATAAATGCCGGAAAATCCGGGTAATCCTGTTTATAGTCGGTTGGAACAACTTCGTCAGGTGCACTATATGCCATACAACATTCAGCACGTGGCGTACCAGGATTTTCCACAAAAACACGCACCCCAATACCTGGTGTATTTTGCTTTTCTAACAAATCCTTTAAATACTCTTGAGCAGTCGGAGTAATCAATAAGTTTGGAATCTCTTCTGCAACTGCAGTGCTGGTGTTCTCAGTCGACATAACAATTTTTCCTCAAGCTGAAGTGTCCATTTTAACTGAAGATGCGGGGTAATTTCATAAATTCAACTAAAATTGTCGGATTTATTGTGAAAGTTCAACTTGAGCTGCCATTTAATGGCATTATGAACAATAGATTTTGAAATGTAGAACTTGCTTTTATGTTGGATTTACCTTTTAACCATACCGTTACCCTGATTCTTATTACCGTTATTATCTCGCTGATTGCGTTTTCAAATCAGAAAGTCATGAGCCGACTCATTTTCTGGCCGCCGGCAATGCAGCGTGGACAATATGATCGTTTTATTACCCATGGTTTTGTGCATGCAGACGGGACTCATCTGCTGTTCAACATGATTACCCTGTTCTTTTTTGGCAGCGTGATTGAAAGTTTTTATCGGCAATATATGTACGATTTGGGCTTTGTGCTGTTTTATTTGGGTGGCCTGATTTTTGCCATTTTGCCAAGCTATCTAAAGCATCGTAATGATCATCGCTGGGCCAGCTTGGGTGCCTCTGGTGCGGTGTCTGCCGTGCTGTTTGCCTATATTCTGTTTGAACCGTGGAAATTGATCTTTGTATTCTTTATTCCTGTACCGGCAATTATTTTTGCCGTGCTGTATGTGGCTTATAGCGTCTGGTCAGGCAAACGCGGCAACTCCAACATCAACCATAGTGCGCATTTATGGGGAGCGGCGTATGGGGTAATAATGACGATTATTATTGAACCCCGCCTTATTGGCCACTTTTTGAATAAACTGATGCAAGTGCCTTTTTAAGGTATTTTTCAGAATAGGAACACCCGGTATTTAGGCTTTAAAAACACTTCGCTGGGTTTGTTCAATAAAGAACATTCGAATATTTAAAAAATTAAGGAGCTTAATGCTCCTTTTTTGCTGCGTATATTCAATAAAGATTTACATAATTTTGTCATTAAATGCTACCCCACAAATCATTTTGGCATAGATAATGTAGACATCTGTATATAAATGCGCAAAAAAAAGAGATCTTTTGCATGTCCACTTCATTAAATGGTCTTCAATTCCCCATCAATCCCCACAGCAAAAAAGCCAGTACCACCCAAACAGGTAAAGAAATTATTGCTGAAGCCCTGTCTATTGTTGATAACAAGTCATCCATGGATGCACTTGCCGAAAAAAATTGGCGCAAGCACTATCCGATCTACTTCAAAGCCCTGGTAGAACACGGTATTCGCACCATCAACAATTCCATTACCATTGCCAAACAAGGCTTGCATAAAGCCCATCATAGCTTTGATTTTTATCGAGATGGTCAACGCTATTTATTGAAAGACATTATGAAAGATGTCGATACTTCAGTGCTATATACCATTCAGCTTCAGGGTGAAAGTGATGCTGCGCCTGAATGGTATGTACCCTATAAAGGGCAAAAGTTACAAGGCCAGGCTTTACTGGATCAAATTCAGGCCTGGCAAGATGCAGGTATTATTGAATGCAGCCATGCGGATGCCTTGCGTACGGCACAAGCCCATCCGGAATGGTTTGATCTTTCAGACCGTACCATGGTGCTATTTGGTGCAGGGTCTGAAGCCGGTCCGCTCACCTGGCTGGCACGCTGGAAAGCCAATATTATTGCCGTAGACTTACCCAATACCCGGGTGTGGGACAGAATCCTCAACACCATTCAGCAAGGCAACGCCACACTGTATGCACCTTGCACGGAAAAATTGGCAGAAGATACCTCAAGCAAGGTACTGCAAGAAAAATTAGGCGCAGATTTACTCACCCAAACGCCTGAAATTGCCCATTGGTTAAGCCAAAGTGAACACCAGCTTGATCTGGCAGCCATTGCCTATCTCGATGGTGAAAAACATGTTCGTGTTGCCATGGCCATGGATAGCATCATGGAATATGTCAGTGAGCAAAAATCGGACACCAGTTTAATGTTCATGTGCACGCCAACCGATGTCTATGCCATTCCGAAGGAAGTGGTCGAAGCGTCTTATGACAAGTTCCAGTGCCGTTCCAAAGTCCGTCAGCTTCTGAGTAAAAGCATTTCAACCGTTACCGCCCAGCGTTTTTTCCAGCAGAATCTACACACGCTCATTCCTTCCGACAATGGTCAGGAATATGGCATTGCGGACTGTCTGGTGGTCGAACAAGGTCCAAACTATGCTTTGGCCAAACGGATCCAGCAGTGGCGTGCCACACTGGCGCGTCATTATGGACAACGGGTCAGCATTAATATTGCGCCGTCTACCACAACCCATTCAGTGACCAAAAATCCGTTATTGAAAGCGGCCTTCAGTGGTGCCAGCCTGTTCGACGTGGAATCGTTTAGCCCTGAAACCACCAATGCCTTAATGGCTGCTTTGTGGATTTATGACCTACGTCATCCTGAATCGGTTGCCAATCCGGAAACCCATCTGGATCATCCGCTGGAACTGATGATGAAAGGTGCCAACCATGGCGGATTATGGCGGGTGCCTTATTTGGCCCGCACCGCTTTGCCTTTTGCCGCACTGTATGGCTTTGCCAACCAAAAATTGCCGATTAAGAAAGTGCTACGCAAGATAAAGAAATAATCACAAGGCTTCCCCCTCTTCTTTAGGAAGATGAGAAATATAGCTTTAAACCAAGGTGCAAGTGAAGGTCAAACAAAGACAAATGAAGGATATATGCAGTTTGATTTTCTTTTCATAACAAAGCACTGAAAGACATAAAAAAACGCTGCGAAAGCAGCGTTTTTTGTTTCCAACAGAAGTCTTAAACGAACTGTAAGAATAACCAGTACAAACCACCAGATAAACAGATGGTCGCCGGCAAAGTGAAGATCCATGCCGATAAGATCGTACGCACCATTTGCAAATTCAAGCCTGATTTATTGGCTACCATGGTACCTGCAACTGCACTGTTCAAAACGTGTGTTGTCGATACAGGCATACCCAAACCATCTGCTGCAGCAATCGTTGTCATTGCAACAAGTTCGGCTGACATGCCTTGACCATAAGTCATATGGTTTTTACCAATACGTTCACCTACAGTGACCACAATACGCTTCCAGCCCACCATGGTACCCAGACCTAATGCCAGGGCAACAGCCACTTTCACCCAGGTAGGAATATACTGAAGGAATGAATCCAGGTTTTTACGATATTCTTTAACCAACTTGCTTTGATCTTTTGACATCTCAGGAAGCTGCTCAGCTTTATCTAAACGCTTAAACGCAGTCGTGCTGAGATACATATCATTGCGGATCGCAGAAACTTCAGCCTCTGGAATATTGTGAATATCACCATATTTGGCAACACGGTCACCCAAATGATCGGTCAGGCTTGCTAAAGCTGGGACCACTTCAGAGGTCACTTCTTTAGTTTGAATATACTTGGTAATCACAGCACGTGCCTGAGCATCCGCAATATTTTCATGCTGCGGATAAATAGCAGTAGCCGTTTGCTGAGACAATTGCTCGAAAGACTGAATATGTGCATTGTCTAAATTCTTGTTTAAAGAATAGGCCAATGGTACACAACCAATCAAAATCAGCATAATCAAGCCCATGCCCTTTTGACCGTCATTTGAACCATGCGCGAAACTCACACCGGTACACGTGAAAATCAAAATTGCACGAATTAAAGGTGGCGGCGGCTTGTTCCCTTCAGGCGGATGAAAGAGCTCCAACTGTTTACGGAAGATTTTTTTCACCAGTAAAAACAGGACAGCAGCAAAAGCAAAACCAATCAGTGGAGAAAACAGCAGTGCTTTACCCACTTTCATCACCTGCTCCATATCTACACCGCTTGCTCCAGCGCCTGAGTGCAGGATGTAGTTCATAATACCCACACCTAAAATCGAACCGATTAAGGTATGTGAGCTTGATGCCGGAATACCCAAAAACCAGGTACCCAAATTCCAGAGAATCGCAGCGATCAGCATGGCAAAAACCATGGCAAAGCCTGCGCCTGAACCGACATTCATAATCAGTTCTACAGGTAATAAAGCAATAATGCCGTAAGCAACAGCACCACTTGCCACCATCACCCCAAGGAAATTACAAAAACCTGCCCACATTACGGCAACAGGGGCAGATAAGGCATTGGTATAAATAACAGTTGCGACTGCGTTGGCCGTGTCATGAAAACCATTAACAAATTCAAAGCCTAAAGCAATTAATAAAGCAGTCGCTAAAAGAATAACGGAATATAAACTTAATGCTGGCACATGCGCCAAATCGGTTGAAAGCTGAAAGCCGATATACACCAAAGTTGAAATAATAACCGTGAGAAACACCGGCATAAAAAATTTCGGTGTAGCAACATGCACATTCGTCGATTTCGCTGGTGCTGATGGCACCTGATCTTGGACGGGAGGAATACTAGAATTCATGCAGACGGTTCAAAGGGATAATAAAATCCCTCATATTGTTCAATTTAATTATGACAATTATATGACAAAGCGGTGTCATATAAAGCAATTTTTCATACTTTATTTGGCACCTTCCTCGCTAAAAACCCGAGAATAACAGTTAAATTAAACAATTAAAATCATATACTTACAATAAAACCTCAGTCATTTCCCAGGCTATTTTAGCCATTTCCCATAATGTTACAAAGCATGAAATATAAGACCGCCGGACATGCGAATACGGCAAGCTCAGTCAGCATGAAGCATATTCATTACAACTTGATGAAGGATTTATTACAGAACTATCAACAGGCTAGTTTAAATTTAACCCGACTATTTATTCGGCAAGCCCATCATGACGCTTAGTAAATAAACTGAATATCAGAAAAAATGAACTGATTTCTGCTAACATATATGCCGATTTTATATTCCATCGGATTGGGGTTATTTATGTCCACGCTTGCCACCCTAAAAGAGCTGCTCGCTCAACGGATTCTGATTATCGACGGTGCGATGGGCACCATGATTCAGCGTCACAAACTCGAAGAAGCTGACTACCGTGGTGAGCGTTTTGCTGACTGGGCATCTGACCTGAAAGGCAACAATGACCTTTTGGTACTGACACAGCCGCACATTATTCAGGGTATTCACGAAGCCTATCTGGATGCGGGTGCGGACATTATTGAAACCAACAGTTTCAACGGCACCCGTGTTTCTATGTCGGACTATCATATGGAAGATCTGGTTCCCGAGATTAACCGTGAAGCGGCACGGATTGCCAAAGAAGCCTGCCAAAAATATTCAACTCCAGACAAGCCACGTTTTGTAGCCGGTGTACTTGGCCCGACTTCACGTACCTGCTCAATCTCGCCGAACGTCAATGACCCGGCTTTCCGTAACATCACCTTTGATGAACTCAAAGAAAACTATATTGAAGCTGCGCATGCGCTGATTGAAGGCGGTGCAGACATTCTGCTGATTGAAACCGTATTTGATACCTTAAACTGTAAAGCGGCTATTTTTGCCGTAAAAGAAGTGTTCAACCAGATTGGTTATGAATTGCCATTGATGATTTCAGGCACGATTACCGATGCTTCAGGCCGTACTTTGACCGGCCAAACCGCAGAAGCGTTCTGGAACTCGGTGCGTCACGGTGATTTGTTATCAATTGGCTTTAACTGTGCCTTGGGTGCAGATGCCATGCGTCCACACGTAAAAACCGTGTCTGACGTTGCTGATGTATTCGTGTCTGCCCATCCTAACGCCGGCTTGCCAAATGCCTTCGGTGGTTATGATGAGACTCCGGAAGAAACGGCTGCCTTCCTGAAAGAATTTGCAGAAAGCGGTTTAATCAACATTACTGGCGGTTGCTGTGGTACCACACCGGATCATATCCGTGCCATTTACAATGCCGTTAAAGACATCAAACCGCGTCAATTGCCTGAAACCAAACCGGCATGCCGCTTAAGCGGTTTAGAACCATTTAATATTACAGCCGATTCGCTGTTCGTGAACGTGGGTGAACGGACCAACGTCACCGGTTCTAAAAAATTCCTGCGTTTGATCCGTGAAGAAAACTTTGCTGAAGCACTAGAAGTCGCACAGCAACAGGTTGAAGCCGGTGCGCAAATCATCGACATCAACATGGACGAAGGCATGCTCGATTCAGAAGGCGCAATGGTGCATTTCCTGAATCTGGTCGCCTCAGAACCGGAAATTTCCCGCGTGCCAATCATGATTGACTCCTCTAAATGGGAAATCATTGAAGCGGGCTTGAAATGCGTACAAGGTAAACCGGTTGTCAACTCGATTTCCCTGAAAGAAGGCTATGACGAGTTCGTCCATAAAGCACGTCTATGCCGTCAGTATGGCGCTGCCGTGATTGTGATGGCCTTTGACGAAAATGGTCAGGCAGATACCGCTGAGCGTAAGAAAGAAATCTGTAAGCGTTCATACGATGTTTTGGTGAATGAAGTCGGCTTCCCGGCTGAAGATATCATTTTTGACCCGAACGTGTTCGCGGTAGCCACCGGTATTGAAGAACACAACAACTACGCGGTGGACTTCATTGAGGCAACCGGCTGGATTAAGCAGAACCTGCCGCATGCCATGATTTCAGGCGGTGTGTCTAACGTATCGTTCTCTTTCCGTGGTAACGAGCCGGTACGTGAAGCAATTCACTCGGTATTCCTTTACCATGCCATCAAGCAAGGCATGACCATGGGTATTGTGAACGCTGGCCAAATGGCAATTTATGATGACATTCCAGCAGAACTGAAAGCTGCGGTTGAAGATGTGATCCTGAACCAGAACCAGGGTGAAAGCGGTCAGGAAGCGACTGAAAAGCTGCTTGAAGTGGCTGAACAATATCGCGGTCAGGCAGGTGCACAAAAAGCCGTTGAAAATCTTGAATGGCGTAACGAGTCAGTTGAAAAACGCCTTGAATATGCATTAGTGAAAGGCATCACCACTTTTATTGATGAAGATACCGAAGAAGCACGCTTAAAAGCCAAACGTCCACTCGATGTGATTGAAGGTCCTTTAATGGACGGCATGAACGTGGTCGGTGACCTGTTCGGTTCAGGCAAAATGTTCCTGCCGCAAGTGGTGAAATCTGCACGTGTGATGAAACAGGCCGTGGCATGGCTGAACCCGTATATCGAAGCAGAAAAATCGGGCGGTGAGTCTAAAGGTAAAGTGTTGATGGCGACCGTAAAAGGTGACGTGCATGACATCGGCAAGAACATTGTTGGCGTGGTATTGGGCTGTAACGGTTATGACATTATCGACCTGGGTGTGATGGTACCGTGCGAGAAGATTCTACAAACGGCAATTGATGAGAAGGTTGATATCATTGGTCTTTCCGGTCTGATTACCCCATCTTTGGATGAAATGGTGTTTGTTGCCAAGGAAATGCAGCGTAAAGGCTTTAAGGTGCCGCTCATGATTGGCGGTGCAACCACGTCTAAAGCACATACTGCGGTAAAAATTGATCCGCAATATTCAAATGATGCCGTTATTTACGTGGCCGATGCATCTCGTGCGGTGGGTGTAGCAACCACCCTGCTGTCTAAAGAGATGAAACCTGCCTTTGTGGCAGAAACCCGTGCTGAATATGAAAAAGTGCGTGAACGTATTGCCAACAAACAGCCAAAAGCAGCCAAACTGTCTTATGCAGAATCGGTTGAAAATGGCTTGAAAATTGACTTTGCAGCCAACAAGCCTGTGAAGCCAAACTTCATTGGTACGCAAACGCTGACCAATTATCCTTTGGAAACTTTGGTTGAATATTTTGACTGGACACCGTTCTTTATTTCATGGAGTCTGGCAGGTAAGTTCCCTGCCATCCTGAAAGATGAAGTGGTGGGTGAAGCAGCGACTGATTTGTATAACCAGGCACAAACCATGTTGAAAGACATCATCGAAAATAAACGTTTCGATGCACGCGCGGTATTTGGCATTTACCCTGCTAACCGTTCAGGTGCCGATACAGTTCAAGTATTTGATGAAACTGGCACGACAGTTACGCATACTTTTGAGCATATCCGTCAGCAATCGGATAAAGTGACCGATAAACCTAACTTGTCATTGGCAGACTTTATTGCACCTGAGCTTGGATATGCAAAACAACGTTTTGCCCAAGCGCAAGAGCGAAACGAAAGTGTAGCTGAGCCAGAAGAAATTCAGGACTACTTAGGCGGTTTCACCGTTTCGATCTTTGGTGCGGAAGAACTGGCAAATGAGTACAAAGCCAAAGGCGATGACTACTCTGCTATTCTTGTTCAATCTTTAGGTGACCGTTTTGCCGAAGCTTTTGCAGAGCATTTGCATGAACGTATCCGTAAAGAGTTCTGGGGCAACCAGGCATCTGAACAGTTGTCGAATGACGAGTTGATTAAAGAAAAATATGTCGGTATCCGTCCTGCGCCAGGCTACCCGGCATGTCCTGAGCACTCTGAAAAAGCGCCGTTGTTTGACTGGTTAGGTTCGACTGACAAGATTGGTACGCAATTGACTTCTAGTTTTGCAATGTGGCCACCTTCATCTGTCAGCGGTTTCTACTATGCCAACCCTGAGTCGCAGTATTTTAACGTGGGTAAAATTGCGCAAGATCAGCTAGAAGATTATGCGAAGCGTAAAGGCTGGACACTGGATGAAGCGAAACGCTGGTTAGCGCCGAATTTGGATGATTCTGTTATTTAATACTTAAAACAAAACCTCGTTAATGCGAGGTTTTGTTTTATAATAGGTATAGAAAAAATTTCGAGAAATTAATCTAATGAACAATAACTTAGTATTGAAAGCTTTCGATATAAGCCATAATGATACTCGTTGCTATATTTCTAAAATGAACGGTAAAGAATTAAAGAATATTGCAAAAATTTCACGTGTTGATGAAGAACAAAATGGATATCAAAGACTTCTCGATGAACGAAGAAGTAGAGCAATAGGTAAATATATCGATGAAGGTTATTTGCTACCTGGTTCAATTATTTTAAGTTATAAAGGTAACTTCGATTACAATGAATTTACAAATGAACTCGTATTAAATATACAAAACGACAATTTACTGGTTTTAGATGGGCAACATAGACTTTATGGGGCTTTCTTAGCTCAATCAGATATAGAACTACCTATCTGTTTATTGTGTAACTTAACCATTAAACAAGAAATTCAATATTTTCTTGATATTAACTCGAATCAGAAAGGCGTCCCAAAGACTTTACAACAAGAACTTACAAAATATTTATTAGATAATGAGACTTCCCCAGAAGCTATACGTTTAGCTCTATTCGATCGTTTTTATACTGATGAAAATTCACCTTTATATGGTCGTATGACAAAAACTCAATCCGTAGTAGGAAAAGTCAGTCATGTTCCTTTCGAAAAAGCAATATCACCTTTATTAAGTAACTCTGACTCTTATTTATCAATGTTTAAAACATTAGATGAAAAATATATATTATTAAATAATTATCTAAAGGCTTTTTCTAGTGTCTTAGAGGAAATACATAATAATGATAATCTAGTATCTCAAGCTGCATTTTTTGAATCAATGTTTAAAGTTTTTGATAAAGTTTGTTCTGTAAGCCATATTAACTTAAAAAACTTGAAAGAAGAATCTCTCTACCAGGTTATTTCATGTATTAAAAGTTTAGATTTTGAAAAACATACTGGTTCGAATAAGCAAGCTATATCTAATTTATCTAATGAAATGATCACTTTAATAGACGCATATAGCCATGCGAAATTTACGAATAATGGAATGGATTTGCTTTAATTTATGTATTGCAGCTATCAAATTAAAGAGTATTTAGATAAAATTTTAGCATCTTTTTATGTTCCTGAAATCGAATTAGATTTTGGGAACTTTAACAATTCCAAAAGCTTAAAAAATGAAATATTAAGCTTAAACCATACTATTGAATTTCCAAATGATAGTTTAACTTTTAATATTTTTGTAGATGAAAACTCTTTTAAAAATATAATTCAAACTGAAATTAATAGTGAATTTCATAGAATTTCAGAACAAATTAAAAATATTGATTTTTTAATTAAATCTAAAGCTCAAGCTGCTTGGATCTTAGTCACTGTCTATTATGCTTGTTTTTTTATGGCTAATTTAATTAACAGATTATTAGGCAGAGCAAGTATAAACTTTTCTACCACTCAATTAAAATCCATATTTCTTAATGACACCTCGCCCCCCTTAACAAAAAAACTTCAAGAAAATCTCAGAAATTTAAATGAAGGTTCTAATCATAACTACACTTGTATTATCGAAAGATCACAACAACATAATTTTTTAAAAATTAGATTAATTCCTGGCGGTGATAAACCTCACCAAGCAGTATGGTCTAATTTATTTTGTAACCTTAATATATTAGATAAAAAGATAGAAAATACAGAGATCAAAATTTTAAAAAACATTGTGAATATTTCAGAACAAAAGTTCCCTTTACCAAGTAAATTGAGAAACGATTGGAACTATTCAGATCAAAAATATTTTTCAAGATTAGGAACTGAGACTGCAAAAGATTTTTTACATTTAATACAAAATCCTAATGCTCTAAATTCATGGATTCTTAAGGAAAGTAATTCTAGAAATTTAACTTTAAAATCAACACAAGAAGAAAACCGTATTTGCTCATTAGCATATGTATATTGTGTTTTGAAAGAGGTCTTTGAAAAAATTGTTACCCGCCCTTCTTTACCAAAGAATCATAGGCATTTGCCTAACAGGCTTAAAAACAAAAAAAAGAAAAAAAGGGGCTATTAAATTATTAATTTTCTTCTTAAATTTATTTTTTATATTTTAGTTTTTTATCCGCTAATTTCTATAGTAATAAATAGTTATTAATCTCCCAAATCAATGACTATGAATGTTCCAATGAAGAAACCTATGAACGGTGCGGAAAACATCGTGATTGAAATGTGCATCAGACTATTATCAGACACCATTAAAGAATAAAAACCTTAAACAGCAGGCTTTAAGTTGAGCTCCAGATAATGCCGTACCTGATTACGTCCCTTCTGTTTAGCCAGATATAAAGCCCGGTCAGCCATACGAATGGTCTGTTCTTTTTTGGTATTTGCTTCAGAAAGTGCGACCCCAAAACTGGCACTGGTTTTTAGAATTTCCCCGGTTTCCAGTTCAAATTCTTCCTGTTCAATAATTTTTCGGCAGCGTTCTGCAATCTCGATGGCTTGCTGCAAGTTTTGATCTTTTAAAATCAAGATAAACTCTTCACCACCAAAACGCCCCACCACATCCTGTATTCTTGTTGTGGTACATAATATTGTCGCCACACGCTGCAAAACCGCATCTCCGGTTTCATGACCATAATCATCATTAATTTTTTTAAAATAGTCCAAATCCAGCAACACCACGGCATAAGTCACTTTTTTCTTATTTTCCAAAGTACTCAGCTGTTCACCAATATAACGACGATTAAAGACATTGGTCAGCGCATCGGTCTGGCTCATTTTTTTAATTTTCATTTCACGCCGGCGCCACTGCGACAGCAAAATTTCAAAAAACAAAATCGAAGTGAGCAAGATGGGAAGATAGACCTCAGCCATACTTTTGATCCAGAACGGATTAAGGTAAAACTCGCTATGCGTCAGGTTATCACTGAACACAGGCGCATAACGGATAAATCCATTAAAAGTTAAATAGCTGATAATCACGGTAAAAATAGAAGCAAACATGGCAATGCCATAGATTATTTTACGTGAATAAAATACCAGGCCAATCAGCACAATATTGACGAAACCGGCAATGGTTGCAGGGCTATACATTCCCACGGTATAGCCTGCATAAATCATCACCGTCCCAAAAAAAATCGGTGAAAAATAAGCAATAAATTGACGGAATTTTGCATTGTGTTTATATCTGTGGCTGAGCACAATCATGCCGATAAAAATGATTAAGGTGACAACGACCGTAGTAAATCGGACGAAAAAAAAGTCGTGATTAATCCAGACCCGATTGTCTTCTGAATAGTAACTCAACAGATACCATTTAATCGCGCTGACCTGGCAAAATGCTCCAAAAAAGCAGAGCAATATGCCCTTGTCAAAATTGGACCAGTTAATAATTAAATTATCGGATTCAAATAGATGAAATTTGAATCTGCCCCAATAATGAAAAATCAGCCTGGATATTTTTCTAAAAAATTTCATGTTTTTTATGAATATCTTTATAATTTATAAGTTTTTTTATTACTTTAATATTATATCCATAGTATAAAAATTAAACAATGCGTTCTTATATCCTCTCGACAAACAGTATCCCATCAAGGTGGTCCACTTCATGCTGTACAATTCGGGCAGGAAAACCGCTCAAGCTCATTTCTACCGCTACACCCTCCAAAGTAAAATAACGCAGCTGAATGGTTTGGGCGCGAGCGACTTGTCCCCGTTCATCCGGCACACTTAAACAGCCCTCTTCCCCCAAAACCGTCAGTTCAGATTTTTCTAGAATTTCAGGATTGACCATCACCAGTGCATCCATTTCAGGTGCATCGGGATAACGCGGGTTTGAACAGGAGGCCACGATAATCACCCGCTTTGACACATAAACCTGAGGTGCCGCAATTCCCACCCCGTTACGTTCCAGCATGGTGGCATGCATGGCGGCTGCTAGTTCCTTTAACCATGGGCTATTCAGCTCAGCTTGTGCAACTTCTGACGCTGTTACGGTCAAAATGCGTTCACCACGCTGTGCTACAGGTAAAATGCTGCTCATCTATTCATTCCTCACTGGGCAATCACACTCAGCTTAATTTTTTTTATTAAACCATGTGTATAAATTTTAACGCTAAGCAAGCATACTCTATATTTAGTTTTTAAGACTTGCATTGCACATTTTAGAATATGCTGCATGAGGCTTGTTCACTATATCTTTTAAGACCATTTTAATTTGACTTGCATATCATTCACTAAATTTCTTGACCAATAAAAAATATGACAACTGCCCAACTTCTGCTCGGTGTGCTTTTTAGTTCTATAGGCTTAGGCTATTTTTTATATGGAAAAAAGCAAAAAGCCCTTGTGCCTTGGATTTGTGGCTTGGTTCTGATGATTTTCCCTTATTTTATAGAAAGTACCGGCCTATTGACCACTATCGGTATCTTGCTCTCTATTGCACCTTACTTTATCCGGCTTTAATTGAGGGACAGATCAGGTTTATGTATAAAATGAAAATGCCTTGGGTTTTGAACGTCCCGATGCATTTAATTTATAAAGCCAGCTATTCTCATGCAAAGGCCTGATTCATATGATTACAAGTTGACAGGCAAACTGTATAAGAACAGGCAATATAATTTTATAGCGTTATTTGGCTATAGATGAAGTACAAAAAAGCCTTTCGTTTGAAGTAATGCCAGTCAGTTAAGAAATTGACTGGCATTTTCTTTTTTAAATTCATGCCTGTATTTGATATGGGGGAAAGTCATCCGCAACTGTTTGAGGCAGGACTACATTAAAAAATGATTGTTTCTGCGATAAATTTGCTGGTTGATAGTAGCTGACGAGTTTTGCGGTGAGGAGCATTGCTCCGCAAGATGCCTTTAGTCTTACGAAGCAGTGCTTCTCAGGGCGAAACCAAAGTAACAAATGAGCTGCAATAGTTTGATTTAAAACGGTAAGACTCCGCCATGAATTACTAATAATTAAGGAGTTTATTTCTAAACTCCTTAACTGATCAGCATTACTTCGTTTGAAGGACTTTTTATGAATTAAGCTGCTAAATTTTTCTTTAATTCATCTTCAACAATCTGGATTTCCAGCTGACTGAATTTACGAATTTCAGTTTCAGCATGTTTTTCCAGCATACCTGAAATTAAAGGAATTTTTATCTTGA
Organism: Acinetobacter sp. ANC 4216; assembly: GCF_004331195.1. Classification (NCBI taxonomy): domain Bacteria; kingdom Pseudomonadati; phylum Pseudomonadota; class Gammaproteobacteria; order Moraxellales; family Moraxellaceae; genus Acinetobacter; species Acinetobacter sp. ANC 4216. Next base: position 80,242 of record NZ_SJOC01000016.1, read on the forward strand.
CCTGCCAATTCAGACTGATGTGAATTTGCTGTTCATCCCCCGTGACCAAACGTTCACAGTTTGCTTCTAGAGGTACATTTGCACCCAATTTTATGCTTGAAGTTAAAGCGGCCAAATCTGTGATATCGGTACGCTTGACTCGAAATGCATCTTTAAAGAATTTTTTTGCTATATTGGGAATATTGATATCCAGATTATAAGCACGGCGTAAAGTGTAAATATCCCCACTCATTTTAGATTCAATAATTTCCAGTTTTTCACCCGGTATACGTCTGCATACTGCCTCATGCAAGACCGTATTTGCCACAAGTCGCTTGAACTGATCAAGTGAAACACCCTGAATTGTAGAATTCACAGTAAAATGATGTGCCATCTTTTATAATCCCTTATTTTTCTAGTGGTTATTTTGAATAATTTTAAACCATTCGATCATCACTGATCTAGCCTATTTTGTATAGCTGTTTATTTAATTTAATTTTTAATGGGCTGTCATTGACCATCTATACCGCACTATTCCGCATAGATACCAGAGTAAACCGTCGTTTTCTCACCACAGGAAATACGAAGAAAATGCCCACGATATTCAATGATGACATCAAACTGTTCGGCACCATCATCCAGCCCTGTCACGGTCCAGCTCGTGCCTTGCGGAAAATCCTGCAACCAGGCCACCTTATAAAAGTCAGAAACAGAATCAAAATTGATATATTTTTCCGGTTCGGCTTGAATTCGGCCCGCCAGTTCATCAAACCTGTGCAGCTGGTATTCAGCAAAGTCGATCAGCATCCCTCTCTCCTTGTTACTTAAACCCTTTTGAACTGAGTCAAGGCCTGTTTCTTTTTCACCTGTTCCCACTGCCACCAGCCAAACGCAGCGAGTCCCACAAAAGCGGCATACAGACCGGCAGTTAAGAACAGGTCTTTATAAATGAACATGCCGACATAAATAATATCGACAAAAATCCACAGCACCCAGGTCGCAATATGTTTACGACTGGTCCAATAGGTGGCCAACAGACTGAATGCAGCCAATTGTGAATCCAGCATGGGCACAGCAGCATCGGTAAAATGCTTCAGCGTTAAACCGAAAATTAAACCGCCAGTTGCGGCCAGCAGCATCTGGAAGATCACTGTTTTTGTGGCGATCGGCTCAATCCGAATTTCATGATCTTGCTGCTTGCCTTGCAGCCAATGATAAAAACCGTAAAAGTTCACCACGATGAAAAAGAACTGCAATACGGTTTCGCCATAGAGCTTAAATTGATAAAAAAGATAGGCATACAAGACAAAAGCAGCAAAGTTAAACCACCAGCACCACATATTGCGTTTGATGGTGAGTGTCACCCCAATCAGGCTAATAATAACTGCAACAATTTCTAAAGGTGACATGGCAATCATCAACCAGCTAAAAGGTGTTGCTATTATGAAAAAAATGGCCTTGAACGCAAGATAAATTATCCCTATTTTTCTAAAGGCTTGCCCATCCCCACGGTACTTTTAGCTTCGCATTGTGCAATTGCAACAGAATTTAAAAATTAGGCTGCACAGGTTTGACTGTTGTCTCACAAACACTTAAAACTTAGAAAACAGTCTATCTGGAAAAATAAGCATGTCACAACAACAAGGAAAAGTCAGCCGGGAAATCCGCGGGTCTCTGTTCCTGATTGGCCTGGAACGGGCTGCCAAAAGAAATGCCTTTGATAGCCATATGATTCATGACCTGTCACTGGCCTTGACTGAATATGAAGATAATCCGGAATTGCGTTGTGCGGTCATTTTTGCCCACGGTGACCATTTTACTGCCGGGCTGGATTTGGTTGAATTACAACCCAAACTGCAAACAGGCATATTTGATTTTGATCATGCGCAAATTAACCCCTGGGGCACCAGTTCAAGAGCACGAAAAAAACCGGTGATTGTTGCCGTACAAGGGATTTGTTATACCGCAGGCATAGAGCTGATGCTGAATGCCGATATGACTATTGCGCAGGACAATTGCCAGTTCGCGCAAATGGAAGTGCAGCGTGGCATTTTACCCTTTGGCGGTGCAACTGTTCGTTTTATACAGGCCGCAGGCTGGTCCAAAGCCATGCGCTATTTACTGACCGGCGATAGTTTTGATGCAGCAACAGCACTGGATTTAAACCTGATTACTGAAATTACCCCTGAACCGCCACTGCAACGTGCGATTGAACTGGCGGAACATATTGCCCGGGCTGCTCCGCTGGCAGTTCAGGCAACCCTGGCTTCTGCCAAAGAAGCTGCTGAACAGGGAGCAGAAAATGCGTTTGCCCATTTACCTCAGCATCTGGCTGCATTGCTTAAAACCCAGGATGTACAAGAAGGTGTCATGGCGATGCTGCAACGTCGCGCGCCTGAATTTAAAGGTCGATAATTCAAGTCGATAATTCAACCGCCAACAGTCTAAATGCAATAACAACACGAGTTTGCCATGCTACTGCTACACCACAAGCAGAAGTTATGAAGTTATAAAGCAGCGATTTTAGTGTCAGTTCAGCTGCCTTTTCAGCGATATCCGCAGCAGTATAAAAAGCATATAACGTACTTGAGTTTTCACTCTGGCATACTCAATTCAAGGGCAGCCGCTTCAATCAGGCACGACTATGCTGTTCCTTGAATTCACATTTATGCTCACAACCGAAACGGTCAATATGGGTATAGAACACCCCATAACGTCCGACATAATACTCTAAGGACTGGTCATAAAAGGTCCAGTAAATCGACCATTCACCCAAGTCCAGCTTACGAATCCGGGTTTGGGCTTTGGCAGGCAATTTTCTTAAGATACCTTCTTGCAGCACAATGGCCTGACTTAAATTACGTTCGGTCAGATGACGTTCAAAAAACATCTGGCAGACATCATCAAACAGCTGTTGTTCATATTCTTCTACTTCATCGACCCTGACTTCGGTTTTGGACAGGGGCTGTGCGGAGGTTGCATCGGGTTTGATTAAACCGGCGAGTTGCTTAATTCTGAATTGCTGAGCATGTTGATTAATCTGAATTTTAAAAAATATTTTCCAAAGGACAATCAGTCCAATGAAAAGACATAACCCCAAGAGTATTTTCACCATAGCGTCACTCTCATGTTAAATAATTATTATTTTTATATTATATAAACAATTTGAACAAAATTTATACAATTTTTTAAAATTTTATGTTATAAAAAAATAGGGTCTATTAAGATTTCATAAATGAAGTGTCAATAGATCCTTATGATTCCACGGAATTTTGCTCATGTTCCCTCTCTCATCTGCTCCACATACGCTTGTTACTTGCCTCGCTTTGGACCTTCAGGTCAACAAGGCCAGTTCACGACGTGCAGCATTTTTACATGAGGTGCCTTGGAATCTGTACCCTGATGATGATTTAGAATAAATCACTAATCCCCAAATACCCCAAGGTCGCCTCAACAGCGGCCTTTTTTATTGTCTAAAAACAAGGAAAAAGCCAATGAATCATCCGATCAATAAAAATGGATTCCCCTCGCCACTGTCCGAACCGGTTGTAGCTCCTTTTAGCCGAACCTCACGCTTCGCTACAGCCGGTCAATTTGCTACTGTTGTGCTGATCTGGTCACTGACACCGCTTGCAGCCGTCTGGACCGTACATGAAATTCATTGGGCGTGGGGTTTATTTATCCGGTTTAGCCTGGCCATTCCTATTGCCCTGGCCTGTCAGGCCTACTTCAAGGTCAAAGTCCCCTTGCATCCGCAAGCCTTGCTCAGTTATGCCGCGGGTGCACTCGGCCTGTTTGTCTCCATGGCCTTCTGCTATATGGGCGCGTCCAAGGTGCCTTCCACGGTAATTTCAATCATCTATGGCAGCGCTCCCTTCGTTTCTGGTTTGGTGGCCATTTATATTTTTCGCAGTGAAAAGCTGAGTGCCTATCAATGGCTGGGCTTGCTATTGGGCATGCTGGGCCTATATTTCGCACTGGGCTTAAACGCGCCAAACCTGTTATTGGATAGATTTGGCATGGGTTTGGAAATTGTAGCCATGCTTTTGTATGTACTTTCTGCATTTGCTGTGCGCGCGGTTGCTGCACCTATCCATCCGATCAGTCAGATGACCGGTGCCACCATTATGTCATGGCTGGGTTATTGTAGCTTGCTGCCCTTTTTCTGGTCAGAAATGCCTGACCAGCTGCCTTCATTACAAGCCCATATAGCCCTGATTTATAGTGCGGTTTTTTCTTCTGTACTGGCGATGGTTTTTTATTATCAGCTGCTGAATAAGGTCAATCCCACTACCCTGATGCTGATTACCATCATGACTCCAGTACTGGCCACGCTGTGGGGCAGATGGCTCAATCACGAAATGCTCAGTTCGCATTTTATCTGGGGGCTGCTGTTACTGTGTACGGGTTTAGCCTGCTATGCTTTGCGCGTGCCGGGCAAATAGCCGATAAAAATAAAACAGCAAATCTCGGGCCAGATGCCGACCCGGGATTTGCTTGATTCTGGATACAGATAAAAAAATCTTTTATTCGATATGAATAATTTTGCCGTGCTCGTCATGATGCACCACACTGACCTTTTGCTGACGCCCCTGTTCAATTGCTTCAACAGCCAAATCAAAATGCTGTCCATAATCGGAAATGTTTTTGGCAGAGCTTGTCTGCACTGTTTTTGAAGGTACAAAATTCGACCATAACCACAAGGCCACAGCACAGGCCAATAATGCACTCACCCCATGTTCAATACCCAAGCCAAAAGCCGAAAAAAGCTGATGAAACAGGTGCTGCTTTTGCAGGCTGACAATTCCCAGCACAATCAATAACGGTCGCCATAGCAACAGCCACACCGCCCACATCATGGCGGTAGAGGTATGCGATGCATAACGCTTATGCCACGGCAAGCAATGACGTAAATCAATAATTAAAGGATTATTTTTCATGGATCACTTGCTCATTATTGGAGGTTGAATGACGGATACCCCGGTCTGGACTGACCCAGCGTGCGCGCTGGCCGTCGCCGCGTAACAAAACCTTAGGGAAGGCCACAATACTGGCCGTCAGGGTGATCAGCCAGAACACAAAGGGATACCAGATCATCCAGAAGTAATTTTTGCCCAGCGAGGGTTCATAACGGCTGTCCATCCATTTGCTGATTGCAAACTGCAGCAGGCAGGTCACCCCCAACAGCATGCCGGTGCCATAAGGTAAAAATGGTGAACTGATACCCGATATGCCCAGTGGAACCACAAAATGGATTAACCAGAGCATGGCCATAAACAGCATCAAATAAGACCACACCAAGGTCAGAACCAGTTCACACAGCAGCGGCCATAAAAAATTCAGTTTCGGTTGAAACAGCACATCTATATTTTTAAGCAGCACCTGTGCCCCGCCCATGGCCCAGCGCAAGCGTTGTTTCCATAAGCCCTGAAAGGTTTCCGGCATTAAAATCCACACCAGGGCGTTCGGTTCAAAGTGAATGTTCCAGCCTGCGCGTTGCAGCTTCCATGTGATGTCGATATCTTCCGTCAGCATATCGGGAGACCAGTAACCAACCTGATGCACCGCACTTTTACGAAAGGCGGTAATCACGCCAGAAACGGTAAACAGTCGCCCAAAACTGCGTTGCGCCCGTTTAATCATACCAACGATAGAGGAAAATTCTCCGACCTGAATACGACCAATCAAGGTCGAACGGGTACGAATCCGTGGATTACCGGTGACCGCAGCCACGGTCTTATCTTGCAGAAAATGCCGTAGCATCCAGGTGGCGGCATGCGGATCAAGCAAGGCATCGCCATCAATACCGAGCAGATATTCTGCATCGGTGAGCAGGCTTCCCGCCTGCAGTGCCATGGCCTTACCTTGATTATGCGCCAGATGCACCACACGCAATTTTTCATACCTGTCTGCCAGACGGTTTAACACGGCCGCGGTGTTATCCGAACTGCCATCATTGATTGCAATCACTTCAAAGTTTGGATAATCCAGTGCCAGCGCATGACTGAGTGTTTCTTCCGCATTATCCCCTTCGTTAAAACAAGGCACCAGCACTGCCACCTTGGGATATTCAGGTAAAGCTTCAGGCTGTTGATACGGCGGATCCTGTCGTTCTTTCCAGTAGAAAATCAGTGCACCGATCATCCATAAATACGACATAAATAATGGATAATAAAAAACAAAGTGCAATGCAGAATGCCAAAAATGCTGCAGCGTTGACATATGGAATTCCTTTAAGGAATAAGTTTGCTGGATTTCATATCAAAGGCTTTGCGCAATACGTGAGTATCCGGATAGTCCTGAATCGGATCGTCCGGATAATACGCTTCATGCATCACACCCTGGGTATATAAAGATTCAATGGTCTTGGCCATTTCATCGGAAGGAACACGTTGATTGGTTCGCCAGTTCACCGACTGTAATTCAAACACGGTTTTCTTCATGCCATTCGGATATTGCTTCACGCGATTGACAATATCGCGATAAAAAGCATCCTGATCTGTGGCTTGCTCCATATACGGCATCGCCATGATCGCTGTAAAGTCATAACGGTTAATCGACTGTTCCAGGGACTGTGAATACCAGTTTTCCGCATAAGGCTTCAGTGCAACCTGTGCATACAAATTGCGTGCAGTCAGCAAGAAGGGATGATACTGACGGACTTCCTGTGCCAGTTGCATGGCAAAGTCATCGATGTATCTGGTTTTAAAAGCCGTCCACTTTTCCAGGTCGGCATCATTATTGCGAATTTTCGCCAGATCTGTAGGCAGACCGATAGAAGCATAAGCTTTTAAAGCCTCAGGGCTGGCATCTTCATAGTCAGACAAGGTGGTGTCGTCATGGAATAAAATGCCGTTAAATGGCACTGACTTGGCCAGGTCCTGATAAATACCGGCAATGGTTTTACGCGCATCGGCAGAAAAAGGACTGAGACGGTGATAGCCCATATTCAGATGTTCTGAATCATTGGCTTGCTGGGTCAGCACCACATCTTTGGATACTGGATTATTTTTAGGGAGTTCCCAGGCCAGTAACGGCATCCAGGCATACACCCGCCCCACTTGAGTCCGGGTTTGAATTTGCCAGGCAGCACGGTTAAACAGGTCGGCACGCATCGGCAAATAACGGTTCGGGAAATACACCATATCCGCAGAACCATTGGCATCCGGGTCGGAAAAGGCCTGTAAATACACGGTATTGACTTTCATCGCCACAATCCGGTCAAGCAAGTGATCCAGATTGCGTTCCTGCTGAATCGGATCCTTGTCGTATATATAATCCAGATCGATATGCATGATTTTTTGCGGACGGTTATTGTCGCCTAAATGTTGCTGGCGATTTTGAATTTCCTGAGCCAAATCTGCCGTGGTCATATTGCCTTCAATCAGAATACGGTTAAGCTGCCCCAATGAATCTTTAGCCGAATCTGCACCATCGTCCAGACTAATGGCTACCGGCATGCCTAACTGTTTGGCAATGTTCACAGTTTGCATGCTGTAATGACCATAAGGCCACACCATCACGCGTGGTGCTTTTAAGCCATGTGCGCTCAATAACTGGTTATTCTGCTTTAAATCATCCCTGATCCGTTGCTGATAATGACGATCCGTTTCATAGCTTGCAGTTTTTGGATCATACAGGCGGGTGACTGCCGCCGGTTCCATATTGCCCTGCGGATTGCCCAAGATGCCGCGATGCAGGTTATAGCTATGACTGGCAATTTCGACCAGACCGCTGTCCTGCATTTCTTTCAGCTCGGCCCAGGACAACATTTGACTGCGCTGAATTTTCTCGCCTGAAAAGTCAACGCTTTGCCCTGCTTTAGGCTCTAGCCATGAACCCACGACCGCCAGCACCACTGGAATTTTATTGGCCTTGGTCACCGGATAGGCATTTTTATAAAACGACGCATAACCATCATCCACGGTTAATAAAACCGGTTTGCTCGGCAAGCGGTATTTGCCTTCGTGCGCTTTAATCAGCTGATCGACATTAATAAAATGAAAGCCATTATTTTTAAGCCAGCTGATATGTTGCTGAAACTGCTGGGTCGTTACCGAATAGTCAGGAATCAGTGCCGATTGTCTATCGGTAATTTCATGGTAGCCAATCACCGTGAGGGTGGGATTGTTCGCAGGCAGTGTTTTACTCCAGGCTAAATGAGGCATCTGACATAAAACGGCGGAAAGAGAAGCAGAAAGCAAGGTGGACAGCAAGCGAGTCTTCATTGAATGGTGCTCAAAAATCATTTTATGCTCTGAATACGTAGCATCACTGATCAATAGAAAACGACCCTTTTCATGATTTACGGCATTCAGAACTTTGAATCTGTCTTTTTATCCAATCAAGCTGAAATGAAGCTTAAAAAATATTAGTTTTTGAAAATTAAGTATTTAGAAATATAGAATCGGGCAACAAGATAGTCATGCTTTAAGTGACATGCCTGCTTTCTATGTTGTTCAAAAGAGCTAAAAAAAGGCTAAATATCCACAAAAATTAAGTTAAGTCGTAGAGGGCTGACATTGATCGCGTCCGGCATCCTTGGCCGCATAAAGCTGGACATCGGCAGCTTTCATCAGTTCATGAATGTCGGCATAGGGATGATTTCGATCCATCCATGCCACCCCCATACTTAAAGTCACATACTGTTTTTGATCCGGCCGGTTTAAATGTTCAAATTGAGCATGTCTGACCGCATTTAAAACCTGCTGCAACACATTCAAGATCACTTGACTCGGAATATTATGCAGAAGAATGGCAAATTCTTCCCCACCGTAGCGGGCAACATAAGCAGAGTCAGGCAAGGCCTGCTGGATCAACTTGACCAGATCTTGCAAAATTACATCCCCCTTCAAGTGTCCATAGTAATCATTATAATTTTTAAAATAATCCACATCTAACATGGCAAATGCCAAGCTGGCATTGGCTTGATTCTTGGTCAGGCTAAATAAACGCTGTATCTCGGCATTTAAAGCACGACGGTTAAATGCGCCGGTTAATGCATCAATTTGAATTTGCCGCTCTAACTGTTTATTTAACTCATGCAATTGCAATGTCCGTTGTTGTACTTTCTCATCTAGAGAATTATTCAGTTCAATTAAATTATTATTCAGTTGCTCGATATAATGATTATGTCTCGCATAATTTTTTGCCTGCTGGAACATAATCAGCAAGGCGTAAAAACTGGTTGAAATAAAAGTTAAGTTAAAGGACTCGATCAGGTTCAGCGATAATAAAAAATCATGTAAAAATGTCACGCATAATAAAATCACGGCCCATACATTGATGCTGGAATATTGCTCTTTCGATTTCAGGGTGAGATAAAAACCGTGAGCAAAATTTAGAATCACAATCGGACTAATGATGGAACTATAAAAAGCAAAACGCTGAAAAAACTCAGGTACAGTAAACAAGGTCACGAGCATATCAATGCTCAATATGAGCATTGCCAGACCGTAAACAACCGGATGTAAATAGCGCCGACTGAGTAAAAACATATAACTGATAAAAAAGGCAACTGCCAAATATGTAAAGAGATATTCCAGGCGCACTCCCCATAACCAGCTAATATTGGTAAAGGTGGTATAGGCATAAGGTGCTGAAAATAAATTATGCAAGGCCAAGAATAAGATAAAAATACCGAACACAAATACGCGGATAGTGCCGCGACCAATCGCCTTTTGAAATACGGAAAACATGAGGGTAAATATACCCACACCCAGTACGGCACCACAGACCAAACCAATACTCATCATCATCTGCTGGAACTGGCGACCAATCGTTGTACCTATGCCTATCCGCATCGGATTTTCAAGACCACCATGCTGAGGATCAAAATTGGATGCCTGAATGGTGATGGTGAAATACTCTTTTTCCACCACAAAAAAGGCAATTTTAGGTGCATTTTCCGTTTGATGATGGCTTGGGTCTTTTCCAACTTCTCCTAAACGCAGTATAAAATCACCATTCAAGAACATTTTATAAGCCCCATATTGATTGGGAATAAAAATGGCTATACGGCGCCCTACAAATTGCTTAGGTATTTTAAAATGGCCAATAAATGTGCCATAAGTCTGGTTAGTTCCAGTGATTTCTTTAAAAGAGGCTGGCAAAGTTACGCTAGTCGATTTTAAAACTGAACTGGGTTGCGTGATGAATTGCTCAGGATAATACTGCCATGTCCCCTTAAAAGGCGTAGAGCTATCTTCAGTAAACTGAACATCATTCAAGAATTTTTGATGTAAATAATAAGATTCAGGCGCGGCTTCATAAAGTGCCCAGACCTGCTTCTGCCCCAGACCTATGCATAGACATATTGCTAGAAAAAGTTTTAAAAAATGAATTAATTTCTGAATTTTATACAAAAAGCGAATCATCCTTAAATACGCTTAGCTATTTCTTAATGTAGCGGTAAAAAAATAAAATTCAAACTATTTTTCACCTATCTGCAAGATTCATCCTTGTCTCTCGCAGAATATTTTTTAACCGATAATCAAGGCGTACTTAATCACGTGTTTTTACGTCAAATAGTTCAATTTCAAAAATAAGGTTTGAGTTGGCCGGAATGATCTTGCCCATTTTGCGTTCACCATACGCCAGATGTGCAGGCACCAGTAATTTACGTTTACCGCCGACTTTCATGCCCATGATGCCCTGATCCCAGCCTTTAATCACGCGACCAGTACCAATCACGGTTTCAAAGTAGTTGCCACGGTCAATTGAAGAATCAAACTTGGTGCCATCTTCCAGCCAACCTGTGTAATGGGTGGTAATCAGCGCACCTTTCACCGCCTCTTTACCTTCGCCTACTTTTAAATCAATAATTTCTAATTCATTTATCATGATCATCTACCTAAACTGAACAGCAATTTTTCAATGCCTAGTATAACCGGATTTAGCTGCATGCTTTAGAATTTAAGGGTCTCTGTCTTGATCTGTATTTAAAAGCCGAGCTCCTGGATATTTGAATCATTCAGTAAATAAGCAGTCAATTTTTTATGATTTTCAGCCGAGCCAATTAAAATCCAGCGTCCACTCATACGGTGTTCGGTTTTATGTTGCACACTGCGTACCACCTTCATGTTATAGGTCTTAAACAGTGCTTCATATTGATCTAAAATCTTGCGCTGGTAAGGACAAATAATCCGGTAGGTGCGAGCCTGGCTCAGGGCTTCTATCTTCTCCTGGACATAGATCAAAAAAATCAGCACGATTAAAACAATGAAAGTCGCAAACAGGCTTAACATTTCATAGCCTGCGCCTGCTGCCATGCCCAAGGCAGCCGTCATCCAGATGGTCGTGGCGGTGG